>JAGQJJ010000068.1 GCA_020430675.1 Myxococcales bacterium | reverse complement strand
CCGGGGCCGGTCGACCAGATCCGACCGCGAGAGCGGGTAGACCGAGTTGCCGACCATGTCCGTGGGCGGGGCGATATCGGCCCGGGTCGGCTCCTCTTCGTCGCTGACCTCATCCATCGAGGTGATGCGGGTGGCCGCCAGCGACGCGAGCCGGCCCGCACCCTTGGCGAGCGGCTCGACCTGCGTTGGCACCATGTCTTCGCTGTCATCGACGTAGCCCGTAATCGCCGTTGGCACCTCCATCGCCGAGTCGTCGAGCAGCCCGTCGAGCGAGTCGGCGCCGCCCTCCTGCGTCGTCGTCGGCATCGGCCCCCCGGGGGGCGCGCTCGACATGATGAACGGCACCTCGTCGGGGTCATCCTCTTCGAGCGTCATCATCGCGGCGAGGGGGCGGTCGGCGGGCAGCAGCTCGGTGTCGGCGGGGATCTGCTCGGCGCTCTGCTCGCCGGCCTGCGGGATGAGCGCCTGCAGCGCGGCGACCGGCCGCTCGCGCTTCTTCTTCTGGCGCAGGCCGGGCACCACCATCACCGGCCACGAGCCTTGGATGGCCGGGCCCATCGCGACCTCGTCGAGCCGCTCGATGAACGCCTGCGGGGTGCGCGGGCGCCGGTCGGGGTCGCGGGCCATCGTGTCATAGATGAGCTGTTCGAGGCCCGGCAACAGCTTGATCGGGGGCTCGACGCCGTCGAGCGAGAGCGGATCCTTGGTGCACGAGTAGATGATGATCGAGGTGTTCGAGCCATCGGGATAGGGCGAGACGCCCGCGATCATCTCGTAGAAGATGACCCCCAGCGCGTACAGGTCGACGCGGATGTCGACCAGGCGCTTCTCGCTCGGGGCCTGGGCGCCGACGCCCGAGAGCACCCAGGGCGGCACCTGCTCGGGCGCCAGGTAACCCGGGGTGCCGCGCAGCGCCATCGGATGGGTCGAGGCGCGGCCACCGAAGCCGGAGACATCTTTCACCAGCCCCAGGTCCACCAGCGTCAGGCGCCCGTCGCCGCGCGGGTCGAGGATGACATTGGCCGGCTTGAGATCGCGGTGCACCAGGCGTCGCTCGTCGAACGCATGCAAGGCTTCGGCGATGCGCCGCGCGATGTTGATCGCCTCGGGCACCTCGAAGCGGCCACGTTCGCCGAGCATTTGCAGCAGCGATGGACCGGGCACGTAGTCCATCACCAGGAACGGCATCGCTTCGTATTCGCCGAAGTCGCTGACCCGCACCACCGCGTCGTGGCGCAACAGTGACGCGACCCGCGCCTCTTTCATGAAGTCGCGGCGATACTCGGTCTTCTGCTCCTTGTCGACGTCGAGCCCCACCGTCTCGAGGTCGAGAAACTTCACCGCAAAGAGCTGTTCGAGGTGCAGGTGCTGCGCGAGGTAGACCGTGCCAAGGCCGCCTTGCCCAAGGCCGCCGATCAGGTGGTAGCGGTCGCCGACAACCTTGCCAAGCAAGGGATAGCGCGACTTGACCTGATGCGCCTGCACCTCGGCCAGAGGCGCTTCGTCGCGTTCACATCGCTCGCGCGCCTTCTTGTAGATGGTGCGGCAGTCGGGGCAGATCCACACGCCGTGCAGCATATCCCCGTTTCGGTGCGGTTGCATCTTTCGTCTGGACGGCGACCTTGCTTTGTCGAAGCTGGACGTGCGGGGTCGAGCGAGCGACCATCGGGCGCGATGATGACCTCTGTTGAACTGCCGCCGGCGCGGTTTGGCACGCTGCGTGGGCGGCTTTTGCTGCCCGCCGCTGACACCCCGCGCGTCGATGTCATCGATGATGGCCTGTGCAGCTTCGGCGCCGACGGACGGCTGCTGACCGTCAGCAAGGCGCCAGCGGACTGCGCGGTGCCCGAGACCCGGCCCGGCGCGGTCTGGCTGCCCGGCTTCGTCGACACCCATATCCATTTTCCGCAGACGCGCATTCTCGGCAGCGCGACCGGGCCGCTGCTCGATTGGTTGCAGCGCTCGGTCTTTCCCGAAGAGGCACGGTTCACCGAGCGGGCTTACGCAGCGGCGGTCGCCGAAGAGTTCTGCGCGTCGCTCGCCGCCCAGGGCACGACCTGCGCGTCGATCTTCAGCGCCAGCGACCCGGGCGCGACCGAGGTGCTTTTTGCGGCGCTCGCTCGCTGGGGCCACCGGGCGCTGGTCGGGTTGACGCTCATGGATCGCGGCGCGCCGCCCGCGGTTTGCGTGCCGGCTGAGCGCGCGTTGGCGGCGTCGGAGCGGCTGATCGGTGACTGGCATGGCCACGACGACGGTCGGCTGCGCTTTGCGGTGACGCCTCGTTTTGCGTTGAGCTGCACCCCGAAGCTGCTCGATGGCGCGGCCCGACTCGCCGAGCGCCATGGGCTGTTGATGCAGACCCATCTCTCGGAGAACCGCGCCGAGCTGGAGGCGACGGCGGCGCAATTCCCCAAGTGTTCCGACTACTTCGCGGTGTATGCCGACCATGGTCTGGCCACGGCGCGAAGTCTGTTCGCGCATTGCATCTGGCTGTCGGACGGCGAATGGGATCGCCTGGCGGCCACCGGCGGCGCGGTCAGTCATTGCCCCGACAGCAACTTCTTCCTCGGCAGCGGCGCGATGCCGCTCGCCCGGCCTTTGCACCGCGGCATCCGCGTGGGGCTGGGCACCGATGTCGGCGCGGGGCGCACGTTCTCGCTGCGGCGCGTGGCGGCGAGCGCGTACGACGCGGCGTTGATCACGGGCGCAAACGCCGATGCCGAGTCGCTGTTGTGGCGGGCCACGGCCGGCGGCGCTGCTGCGTTGGGGCTCGATGACACGATCGGCCGCCTGGCGCCGGGTCTGATGGGCGATGTCATCGCCATCGACCTGCCCGAGTGGCTCGATGCCACCGATCGGCACGCGCTCTTTGACGCGCTGGTCTTTCGGCGCGACGCCGATCCGGTCGCCGCGGCCTATGTCGCCGGGCGCCGGCTGGCCTCGGGGGTTACGCCGCGGTGACGCGGTTCCGGCCGCCCTTCTTGCTGGCGTAGAGCCGCCGGTCGGCCGCTTCGATGACCTCGCCCGGTCGGGCGCGACCGTCACGCTCGGCGACGCCGATGCTCACCGTGACCGAGACCGCGCCGCGCCCCTTGCTGGGCGTTGGCCGCTTGGGTTTTTTCTTGGGCCGCTCGGCGCCGCGCAGCGTGAACTTCGTGTCAGCGACCGCCGCGCGCACGGCCTCGACGTGCGGCAGCGCCACCTCGGCTGCGCGGCCGGGGAAGAGCAGCGTGAATTCCTCGCCGCCATAACGAAACGCGCGCCCACCGCCGCGCACCGCGGCCAGTCGGCGGGCCACGAAGCGCAGCGCCTGGTCGCCGGCGTCGTGGCCGTGGCGGTCGTTGAACTTCTTGAAGTGGTCGACATCGACCATGGCCACGGTGTAGCGGCCGGCCTGGCGCGCCAGGTGCTCGTCGAGCGCGCGGCGGCCGGGCAGGCCGGTGAGCGCGTCGCGATAGGCCAGGCGATGCGAGGCTTCGATGCCGGCCAGCAGCGGGCACAGGCCGGCGGCGATGGACCACGCGATGAAAGCGGGCGAACCGGGCGCGGCGCTCAAGGCCAGCAACGCGGCGAGCAGCGCGCCGAGCGTGCCCACATCGGCCCCGCCGCGGGCGTGCCCGGCGCGCACGGCAAACAGCGCGCCGGCGAGCGCCGCCACCACCCACGCCAGCTGCGGCAGCGCGAAGGCGGCGTCCGGCCACAGCGGCGCGCGCAGAAGTTCAAGCCAAACAGGCACTTGCGGCTGCTCGGCCAACACCAGCAAGCCGGCGGCCATGGCCACCAGCGCGGCGTAGCGGGGCAGCGTGCGCCAACTCACCAGCGATCGATCGGGCAGCAGCGTGAAACCGACCAGCACCAGCGGCAGGCCGAGCGCCACGGCGTCGCGCACGGCCGACAGGTCGAAGCGTCCCGCGGCGGCCAGCGCCAGCCACGCGGCGGCGATGGGCAGCACCGCCCGCGCCTGTCCGAAGCGGGCGGCCAGCAGCGCAGCGGCGCCAAAAGCGAGGTGCGGCGCGGCGACAAAGACCGGCCCCGGCGCCGGCAGGCCGCCCCGCTCGCTCAGCCACAAGGCGGCCGCGCCCAACGGCAACGCCAGCGGCCACATCGCCAGCACTGTGCGCGCAAGGGGCTGCATGGGTACCTTTCATACCTCGACCCACCTATCGTCGCTCGGCCCGGGCGCGCCGGCAAGAAATCTGCCGCCCCCGATTTGCCCTGGCGCATGGGGCAAGCTAAAGGATGGGAAGGAGGATGGTGGGCAGGCGAGGAGTGTGCTCGGCATGACCAGGGCGCTGTTGAGCGTGCTGCTCGTCGAAGACAACCGGGGCGATGCCGACCTGATCGGCGCGCTGCTCTCGGGGGTCTCGCACCTTCAGATCGCCCTCAAATGGGTGCGCACGTTCTCGGATGCCGTCGTCGCCCTGCAGGACGAGCACTTCGACGCGGTGCTGCTCGACCTGACCCTGCCCGAGTCGCGCGGTGTCGACGCGGTCATGCATCTGGTGCAGGTCGCGCCGCATGTCGCGGTGCTGGTGCTGACCGGCGTGCTCGACGAAGCCGTCGGCTTCGAGGCCCTCGACGCCGGCGCCGCCGACTACCTGATGAAGCCCGAGGTCGACAGCGCCCGCCTGGCCCGGGCGCTGCACGCGGCGGTGGCTCAGAAGCGCACCGAACGCGAGCTTTTCGAGCAGCGCAACCTGCTGCAATCGGTGCTCGAAAGCCTGGCCGACGCGGTGGTGGTAATCGAGCAGGGCGGCCTGGTCAAGATGAGCAACCCCGCGGCCGAAAAGATGCTGGGCGGGCGGCTGCGCGAGGCGCTCTCGGCCGCCGGCGAGGCGTGGTTCTTCGATGAGGACGCCCGCACGCCCATGCCGCGCGATACCCAGCCCTGGGTGCGTGCGGCGCGCGGCGATGTGGTCGACGGCGCCGAGATCTTCCTGCAGGTCGACGGGCAGGCCGGTCGCTGGCTGAGCGCCAATATTCGTCCGTTCAGCGTCGATGGCCTGCCGCGCGGCGGGGTGGCGGTGCTGCGCGACATCACGCCGCGGCGCGAGCAAGAAGAGCATGTGCGGGCGCTCAACGCCGAGCTGCGCCGCCAGATCGCCGAGCGCTCACGGGCCCTGGTGGCGCTGGAGGCCGCCAACCGCCTCAAGCGGCAGTTCCTCGATGTCGTCAGCCACGAGCTGCGCACGCCGCTGACGCCCATCCTGGGGTATGCGCGGTTGCTGCTGCGCAAGGAAGAGCACCTCGACGCCAATCAGCGCGAGGCGATCGAGCTGATCCACGAGAGCGGCCAGCGCCTGCACCGCGTGGTTGAGAGCATCCTCGACTTTCAGCGCCTGCGCGCCGAGCCGGTCGTGCCGCAACCCCGCCCGACCACGCTGCGCGCGCTGCTCAGCCAGGTCGTCGACGCCGGCCGCCGCCTGATGGGCGATGCGCCGGTTGAGATGCGCCTTGAGCTGGACCCCGACCTGCCCGCCTCGGTGCTCTGCGACGGCACCCGCGTCGAGCAGATCTTGCAGCGGCTGGTTGAGAACGCGGTCACCTACACGCCGCATGGCTCGGTGGTCATGCACGCCGCCTGGACCGCCGAGATGCTCGACGTCTCCGTCACCGATTCGGGCGTTGGCATCGAGCGCGAGCATCTCGACTTCATCTTTGGCGAGTTCTATCAGGCCCAGCCGGCGCTGACCCGCTCGCACGGGGGCCTGGGCCTCGGCCTGGCCCACGCGCGGTATCTGGCGGAGGCGATGAACGGCGAGCTCTCGGTCAGCAGCACGCCCGGAGAGGGCTCGACCTTTCGGCTGCGCATCCCCGCGCCGCTTTCGGAGCGGGTGTCGTGAGCGGCCTCGTCCTGCTCGTGGAGGACGATGCGGCCAATCAGCGGGTCATCGAAGCGACCATCCGGGCGATGGGCCATCGCGTCGAGTCGGTGCCCGATGGTCAGGCTGCGCTCGACGCGCTCGCCGACCTGGCGCCCGATCTGATCCTGCTCGACTGGCGCACCCCGCGGCTCTCGGGCGCGGCGGCGCTCGCCGCGCTGCGCGCGGTCACCCCGGCGCCCATCGTGGTGGTCAGCGCCTTCTCGGGCCCCGAGCAGCTGCGCGAGATCGACGCCGCCGGCCCCGATGGCTTTCTCGGCAAGCCGTTCCGCCTGGAAGCGATGCACGAGCTGGTGGCCCGCTGGCTGACCGACCGGCCCGCCGATACGCTGCCGGACCCCGATTAGCTTGCTCAGCGGGCGCGCAGGCCGTGCTTCTTGAGCAGCTCGCGCAGGTGGTAGCGCGTCAGGCCGGCGGCGCGCGCGCTGCGCGAGATGTTGCCCTCATGCGCGGCGAGCAGCCGGTCGAGATAGCGCTGCTCGAAGGCGTCGAGCACCGCCTGTTTGGCGTCCTTGAACGAGAGCGCCAGATCGACCCGCACTTGCAGCGCTTCGGGATCATCCGCCGGGCCGCGGGCTTCGAGCTGCGGGCCGAGCATGAAGTCGGCCGAGGTCAACAGTGGCCCTTCGCCCAGGCTCGCCGCGCGGGTGACCACGTTCTTCAGCTCGCGCACGTTGCCGGGCCACGGGCGCTCGCGCAGCGCGTGCATCGCCTCCGCGCTGACCCGCAGCGGCGGCTGGCCGTGCGAGGCGCGGGCCAGGTTGAAGTCGAGCAGGAAGTCGGCCACGAGGTGCGGGATGTCTTCTGACCGCTCGCGCAGCGCCGGCAGGCGCACCTGCACCACGCCGAGGCGGAAGAACAGATCCTCGCGGAAGCGCCCCTCGGCGACCATCTGGCTCAGGTCGCGGTTGGTCGCCGCCACGACGCGCACATCGGCGCGCAGGGTGCGATCGCCGCCGACGCGCTTGAGCTCGTGGTTCTCGAGCACGCGCAGCAGCTTGGGCTGCATCGCCGGATCGAGCTCGCCCACTTCGTCGAGGAAGATCGTGCCGCCCTCGGCCTGCTCGAAGACGCCGCGGTGTTGGGCGATGGCGCCGGTGAAAGCGCCGCGCTCGTGGCCGAAGAGCGTGCTCTCGATCAGATCGCGGGGAATCGCCGAGCAATCGAGCACCACAAACGGGCGGTCGCGGCGCGGGCTATTGGCGTGAATCGCGCGGGCGACCAGCTCCTTGCCGGTGCCGGTCTCGCCGATGATCAGCGCGCTCAGTTCAGAGGGCGCGATGCGGCGCAGGCGCTCGAAGACGGCGTGCATGGCATCGCCGCAGCCGAGCACCGCGCCGAAGCGCGCCGGCGTGCCCACCGGGCGCGCGCTCACCGCCGCCGCACGACGATGATCGTCTCGTCGTCCCCTGGACCGCCCGGCCCGCCGCGCGGGCGACCGAACCGGCGCACCAGCGCACGGGCGGCGACGCGGCGCAGCGGTGGAATCAACAGCAGCGCGCCGATCGTGTCGGTGATCAGGCCCGGCAGCAGCAGGCAGAGCGCGGCCAGCGCCAGCATCGGCCCATCGAGCAGCGCCGCGTCGGCCGGCACCTCACCGCGGCGCAGGCGGTCGAGCACCGCCAGCCCTTGCCCACGGGCAAGCGTCACGCCGACCGCGGCGGTCAAAAAGACGAGCAGAACGGTCGGCCCGCCGCCGATGCGGGCGCCGACCTCGATCAGCAGCCACAGCTCGATGGCCGGCAGCAGCACCAGCACCGCGAGGAGCGGGCCGCACATCAGGGAAAGACGGCCGTGTCGGTCAGTCCACAGACCTCGGGCCGGTCGGCCATCAAGTTGAAGCACTGCACCGCCTGGCCGGCGGCGCCTTTGCCCAGGTTGTCGATCGCTGACTGCACGACCAGCAGATCGCCGTCGACAAACAGACCCAGGTGGCAGTGGTTGGTGCCGCGCACATGGCGCGGGTCGGGGTGCGCACCGGCGGGCAGCAGGTGGGTGAAGGGCTCGTCGGCGTATGCCTTCGTATACACCGCGCGCACTTCATCCGCGTCGACGCCGGCGCGCAGGCGCAGGTAGACCGTCGAGAGGATGCCGCGGTTGATCGGCACCAGATGCGGCACGAAGGCCACCCGGGCGCCCCGCAGCGCGCGGCTCATCTCGGGCGCGTGGCGATGGGCCAGCGTCTTGTAGGCGTGCAGGCCTTCGCTGGTCTCGGGGAAATGCGTGCCCGCCGACGGCGAGCGCCCCGCGCCGCTGACGCCCGACTTGCAGTCGGCGATCACCTCGGCGCGATCGAGCAACCCGGCGAACAACGCCGGCCCGGACGCCAGGATGACGCTGGTGGGGTAGCACCCGGGGCAGCCGATGAGCGCCGCCGAGCGAATCGCCGCGCGGTTGTGCTCGGGCAGGCCGTACACCGTGCGCGCCAGCGACTCGGGGTGCGCATGCGCGCCATAGATGGCCGCATAGAACGCGGGATCATCGAAGCGGTGATCGGCGCTCAGGTCGATGACCCGCACGCCGCGTTCAAGCAGCGCGGCGGTCGCCGTCTGGGCGGTGCCATGGGGCAGGGCGAGGAAGGCGAACTCGGCCGCAGCCGCCGCCGCGTCGGCGTCGAAGCGCTCGATGGGCGGCAGGTCGATCCCGGTGAAAGCCGGGGCGCTCTCGGCCATCGCGCGCCCCGCCGACTTGTCGGCATACAACGCGGTGAGCTGCACCGCGGGATGCCGCCGCAGCAGGCGGAGCGCTTCGAGGCCGGTATAGCCGCTGGCCCCGACGAGGGCGACGCGGACCGGCGAAGCCATGGCGGGGCTCAGCGCTTGCTGAACTGGAAGCGCTTGCGCGCGCCCGGCTGGCCGTACTTCTTGCGCTCGACCTCGCGGGCGTCGCGGGTGACAAAGCCGGCCCGCTTGAGCGGCTTGCGCAGCTCGGGGTCGTGGTCCATCAGCGCGCGGGTGATGCCGTGGCGAATCGCCCCGGCCTGGCCGCTCAGGCCGCCGCCGCGCACGTTGATGATGGTGTCGAACTGGCCCATGGTCTCGGTGACCTCAAAGGGCTGCAGGACGGCCATGCGCAGCGTGGGGCGGTGCAGGTACTCTTCAAACGCGCGGCCGTTGATGGTCACGTTGCCACTGCCGGCGCGAAGATAGACGCGGGCCACCGCAACCTTGCGGCGGCCGACGCCCTGGGACTGTTCGGGCTGCTCGATCATGATCGAACTCTCCACCGTGTCGCGCGCGCCCGGCCTTGGGCCGATTTGAACCCCGGGCTCGCCGGGGCGATTGTCAAAAGCGTGCGCGCGCGAAAGAATTTCAAATGTTCAAAAAACAAAGCGATTTGCGGCCAGCAGCTTACTTGCTGGTGACCAGGACCGTCGTCAGATCCAGCGTCTCGGGCGTCTGCGCCTGATGCGGATGCTCGGCCGCGGCGTAGACCTTCAGCTTGCGCAGCTGCGCCCGGCCCAGGGGACCGCGGGCCAGCATGCCCTTGACCGCCTTGCGCAGCACCCGCTCGGGGTCTTGCGCGAGCACCTCGGAGGCGGTGGCTTCCTTGAGCCCGCCGACGAAGCCGGTGTGGCGGTAGTACTTCTTGTCGGCCAGCTTCTTGCCGGTGAGCTTCAGCTTGCTGGCGTTGACCGCGATGATGAAGTCGCCGTCATCGATGTGGGGGGTGTAGGTCGGCTTGTGCTTGCCGCGCAGGATATGCGCGATGCGCGCCGCCGCCCGACCCACCGGCTGGCCTTCCAGGTCGACCACGAACCACTTGCGGTTCTCGATCGCCTCGGCCACGGGAGTGGAGCGCGTATACATTCGAAACCTCGATGAACTCTCGGCCCCACGAAACAAGGCGGACGAGGGCCGTGGAAAACAGGGCGGTGCGATATACCCGAAGGGCGGGAGCGGGTCAAGCCCACCGGGCGCAAGATGCGCGATCCGCGGCGGATCGCAGCTCAAACCGCCTATACGGCGCGGCGCAGTTTGCGCACCAGGCCGGTCGCGCCGCGCAGCCAGCCGCCGAGGCGCTCGGGCACGCGGGGGGCGCGGGCGCTGATCAGCGTGCGCAACAGTGTCTGGCCCAGCTCGGTCAACGCCAGCAGGATCTGCATGCGGCCCACGTCGAAGCGCACCGGCGTGCCCGCCTCGGCCGATCGTTCGGCGGCCTGCACCGCGGCTTCGAGCGCCAGGCGGGCCTGCTCCAGCAGCATCCACTCGCGGCTGCGCAGCACGTCGGCGATCGTAGGCCAGAAGTCCATCACCGCGATATAGGGCGCGTTGCGATGGTCGCCGACCGCGCGCACCAGGCCATGCGTGGTCAGCTCGGCGATGGCGCCGCTGATCAATGAGCGGCTGACGCCCAGCATCTGGGCGATCTCGATCTGGGCCATGGGCTCGGCCCGCAGCGCGAGCAGCGCCCAGACGCGGCCGTGGATGGCCTTGAAGCCCCAATACTCGATGAAGGTGCCGACGGCGTCGCAGACGCGAAGCACGCTGCGCACCAGGCGTTCGTCTTCGCCGGCGGGCGTGGGGCCCGCGGAGACCTCGTCGGGGTCGTCTTCTTCGTGCATCGTTCTTCAGCTCGTGAACAAGTCGACTGACTGAAGCCTAGCAAGCTCGGTGGTGCGCGTCGAGTGGCCATTTTGATTGGCCTTGCGGCCAGTGTTGCGCTTCGCTAGAGTCCAACAACTTGTTCACGACATCATGAACAACATGTTCTTCCTGCCCGCCGATCCGACCGACCATGTGGACGCCGCCTGCGCCGAAGCGGCCGCACGCGGGGCGCCGGTGCTGCTGCGGGTGACCGCGCAGCGCACCGCAAACGCGGCGCCGGGCTGGCCTGATGATGCCCCGGTCTTTGCGTGGCGCGAGGCGGGTCTCTCGCTGCAAGCCGAGGGCGCCGTCATCGATCGCCGGTTCATCGACTTCGAAGAAGCGACGTCGGCGCTGGCCGACCTGCAGGCCCAAAGCGTGGGCGATCTGCGGGGGCCGGCGCCGCTTGCCGTGTTCGGCGCCGCTTTTGATGCGGGCCGGGCGCCCGGCGCGCCCTGGTCGGACTGGCCGGCGGGGTTGCTGCGAGTGCCGGCGCGGGTGCGCTGGTCGGCCGGCGATGGGCGGGTGCACGAGGCGCGGCATTGTCTGGTCGCGCCGGGTGAGACGCCAGGGGCGGT
>JAGQJJ010000686.1 GCA_020430675.1 Myxococcales bacterium | reverse complement strand
TCACCGCGGCGAGGATGCGGCCGTCGGAGCGCTGGGGGATGAGATCGGCGTGCAGCGGCGCATAGCTGCCATCGTGGCAGCCCGCGCAGCCGGTGGTCAGCGAGGCGTCGTAGCCACCGGCCGAGGTGATCCCGGTGGTGGCCAGCGGCAACGCCAGCGTCGCCGCGCCATCCTTGAGCTGCGCGACCAGGTCGAAGAGCTGCGCGCTGGTGGTCAGGCCGGCGAAGCCATCGCCGCCGCTGCCCGAGGTGCCGGCGGCGAGCGTGAAGCCATAGACCGGATCGCTCGCAAAACGGGTATTGGTCACGCAGGCTTCGTCCATGCCCCACGGCCCGCCGCTGCCGGTCGAGGTGCTGGCGAGCACCGAGGGGTCATAGGTGTCATAGAGCAGGTCGAGCTGGTCGTCGCCGACCTGGCCGCCGTAGACCCGCACGCCGCCCGAGGTGGCGCTGAACAGCGAGCCTTCGAGGTCGAGCTCGATGGGCTCGAAGCGATCGGTGCCGCTCCAGGCGTCGGTCGGCGAATAGGTCGAGCTGTGGCACTCGAAGCAGCCCGTGTCACGGCCGGCGAAGACTTCGAGGAAGGCCTGCCCGCCGTCCATCTTGCGCACCGCCGGCACGCGGTTATGGCGCATCTCGTAGGCCATGAGCGGGAAGGCATAGCCCAGATAGAGCGGCCGCAGATCATCGGCATGCACCGCGGCTTCGATGAGATCGGCGGTGGTGAACGAGATGCCGAGGGTGGTGTCATCGGGCGTCTTGGTGAGGATCCAATCGGCCACCGCGTCCAGGTCGGCATCGCTCAGCGCGCTGGGCTCGAAACAATCGGGATCCTGGGCATATTCGCCCTCGAAGTAGCCCGCTGGGGTGCGCCGCTTGACCTTGAGCATGTCGGTGAGCACCTGCGACCAGTAGTCGCGGAACTCATATTGCGAGAGCAGCAGATCGACCAGCGCCTGGCGACCAAACTGCTCGACGATGAGCTTGAAGGCATGGAATTCGAGCCCGTTGCGCACCCGGCGGCCGATCAGGGTCGGCACCACCTGATGCACGAACGCGGCGTCGCCGGCGTCATCGGCGGCCACGCTGGCGGCGGCGGTCAACGGCGCGGTCTTGGCCTGAATCGGCGCCGCGACGGGCGCGGGCGTGGGTTCGGCCAGCTCGCCGCAGCCGGCCAGCAGCGCGGCGATGGTCAGCGCAAAGGCAAGATGAGATCGCATGGCATCACCCCCAATAGAAGTAATCGGCCAGGTCATCGAGCACGCTGCTGCTGATGCCCAGGGCGATGTCGGCGGAGTCGAAACAATCGGCGTTCTCAGGATCGATGCCCGCCGCCATGAGCAGCGCGGCGCGCAGGTGCGGCGGGCCGGGCACGACGCCGGTACCGGCCTCGTCGCATTGCGGGCCGGCCAGGCTGGTCGTGAAGTCGTCGCAGGAGGACGAGGTGCACAGCGAGCCGCCCACGCCCGCGGAGGTGACGGGGCCACCGATCAACAGCGCGGCGTAGCCATCGATGTGATGCTCGGTGCCGGTGGCCGAGCCATCGACCGCCGAGGGATGGCGCCCGAATTCGGAGTGGATCACCACCATCACATCGTTCAGGTCGCTGGCGCTGAGCCGCGTGGTCAGCTCGTCGAGCACCTGCCACAGATTGCCCGCCTGGGTGGTGAAGGCATCGGACATGCTGGCCGAGCCCGAGGCATGGCGGTCATAGTCTTCGTCGATACCATCATCGATGACACAGGCATATTGCGCGCTGGTATTGAGCAGCAGCTCGACGCCGGCGCGCACCGCACGACGGGCCACGTTGTCGCTGTCGCTGAAGTCGGTATGGCTGGTGTCGTACTGCAAGAAGTCGGTGGGCATGCCCGAGCTGAGCAGCGAGCCGATGATGTTCTCGGCTTCGCCCAGCCGGCTGAGCGCCGACGAATACAGATCGTAGGCCGGGGCGCGCACCTGGCCGCTGCTGGGCGCGTTCCAGCGGGTCAGCTTCTTGGCGTAGTTGTCGTTGTAGATGGAGAGCAGATCATCGTTGCGGGCCTCGGTGCGGCGCTGCATCTGGTTGATGACCCGCTCACCCTTGCTGCCCAGC
The DNA here is from genome assembly GCA_020430675.1 of Myxococcales bacterium. Next base: position 1,129 of record JAGQJJ010000686.1, on the reverse strand, counting down.
TCAAGCACCAGCGGCGAGTTCTCCGCGCCGTGCTGGCCGGTCGCGGCGGCGTGCATCGCGGTGGCGGCGCGGCCCGAGTGCAGCACGTATGAGGCCGGCACCGTGGGCGAGCCGGCGAGACGCTGCACCGCGCTGCCGAGCCCGGCGCGCAGCGGCCGGCCGAGGGTATGGCCGCCGAGCGCGTAGGGCACCGCCGCCGGGTGCGGCGGCAGGCCGTGCGCCAGCGCCACGAGGCGGGTGCGGGCCAGCCACGAGGCGTCGTGAATCGGCGTCGTCGCCGCGCCCAGATAGACCTGACAGCCCTGCCAGTCGGTGGCGAGCGCGGCGCCGGTGGCGCTGGCGAGCGAACTGTCGATATTGGTCGAGAAGTCATAGCTGGACGCCGGCGGGCTCCACGAGGGCCCGGTCGCCGAGGTCAGCCAGAGGGTCTCCTGGTGCGAAAGGCCGCCGGCGAGAAAGATCTCGAGCACCTTGTAGCTGGTGCCCGAGAGCGGTCCCGATGTCAGGGCGATGCTGGTGGCATGGGCGCGCCTCGGCCAGCCCAGGCCGCCGATGAGCGCACCGGCCCCCAGACCGGCGAGCACGGCGCGGCGTGTTGGTCGCATGGCATTCCTCGCTTGGCATGGCTCCCGGCTGGCACGGCCGGGAATTCGATGTGCTTCCACTCTCCCGGACGCACTGGCGGCCGACAAGCTCGATTGGGTAACAATGCCGACCCGGGCCGCTGTTACATGGCGTTGCGTCGACCCGACGGCGGGCGCATCGTGAGCGCATGACCGTCGAAGCGATGATCCGGCGCTTCTGCGCCTACTCGGCGCTGCGCAACCTGCGGTTTTTCGATGCGTTTGTCGTGCTCTTCCTGCTGCACGACCTGAAGCTGGACTACGCCGCGGTGGGCGCGTTTCTGGCCTATGAGAAGCTGTTGATGGGCCTCCTGGAGGTGCCGCTTGCGGTGGTCACCGACCGCGCCGGCCGGCGGCGCAGCCTGGTGCTGAGCTTTGTGCTGGCCGCGGGGGCGATGCTCATCTTCGGCGCTTCGGGACTCACCGGGGCGCCGCTGGTGACGGTCTTTGTGGCCCAGACGATCTACGGCGTCGCCGAGGCGCTGCGCACCGGCACGCACAAGGCG
>JAGQJJ010000685.1 GCA_020430675.1 Myxococcales bacterium | reverse complement strand
ACCGCGCCGGTCTGCGGGCGGATGCGCAAGGCGTCGGCGGCGTGCAGCAGCGGCAGGTCTCGCAGCTCGACTTCGCCCGCCGGCGCCGCGCCGGTGCGCACCACGAGGGCGCCGTTGCGGTAGACCGTCACGCGGTCGATGCGGGTCTCAACGATGGTGGGCATGGGCCTCCCTCGGGCCGGCAGGGGAGCGGGGCCATCATGCGCCTTCGTGCCGCTGCGTAAAAGGGCCACGACGCTGAGCGCGGGCACGGAATCGCGCCGGTGGCAGATTCGCCGAGGCACTTTCGGGTTAGACTCGCGCCGTGATCGACGACGCGGACGAGACGTTTGCGACCTATGCCACCGAGGCGGGCGATGCCGCGGCGCCGGCCGCCGAGGGCGTACCCGACCTGCCGGCTCGCTATGTCGACCTGGGCCTGCTCGGCCGCGGCGGCATGGGCGAAGTGCGGCGGGTGCGCGATACGCTGCTCGATCAAACCCTGGCGCTGAAGGTCTCGCGCCGCGTCGATCTGTCGCCCGAGGCGCGGGCCCGGTTTCTGCGCGAGGCGCGGCTGACCGCGCGGTTGCAGCACCCCGCGGTGGTATCGGTGCACGACGCTGGCGAGCTGCCCGACGGGCGCATGTGGTTCACGATGCGCGAAGTGCGCGGCGACACGCTCGATGCGGTGCTGGCGCGGCGCGACGCCGGCTGGCCGCTGCGGCGACTGGTCGCGGCGCTGGAGGTCGTCTGCCAGGCGGTCGCCTTTGCGCACGCCGAGGGCTTGCTGCACCGCGACCTGAAGCCGGCCAACATCATGATCGGCGCATTTGGCGAGGTGATGGTCATGGACTGGGGCCTCGCGCGCCCCGTCGCCGCGGCCGAAGCGGGCCTCGTCGGCACGCTGGCCTATATGCCGCCCGAGCAGCTCTACGGCGAGGTCGAGCGGCAGGGCACGGCCAGCGATGTCTATGGCCTGGGCGCCATCCTGCATCACCTGCTGGTCGACCGGCCGCCGCATCCGCCGACGATGGCGCGTGGGCCGCGCGACGCGCTGACGCCGGGCGTCGATGGGCCCGGCGAACTGGTTCAACTCGTCGAACTCTGCCTGGCCGACGCGCCCGAGAGCCGCCCCGAAGCGCGGGCAGTCGCCGCCGAGATGCGGGCCTGGCTCGATGGGGTGCGTCGGCGCGCCGAAGCGGAGACCGCGGTCGCCGAGGCGGACGCGCTTCTGCCCGAGATCGAGGTCATGCGGGCCCAGGCGGCCGCTGAGCGCCGCGCGGCGCGCGAGGTGCTCGATCCGCTGCCGCCCCATGCGCCTGTCGAGGCCAAAGCGCCCGGCTGGGCGCGCGAGGATCAGGCCGCGGCCCTGGAGCGCGGCGCCGAGACGGTTTCGGCGCGGTACGAACAGGCGCTGCAATCGGCGCTGCATCTGGTGCCCGACCTCGACGCGGCGCACGCGCGGCTCGCGGCGCATTATCAGAGCGGCATCGAAGCGGCCGAGCGGCGGCGTGATGCGGGCGCGGTGGCGCGCCTCTCGGTGCGGTTGCAGGCCCACGCGCGCGGCTCGGCGGCCGATTGGCTCAACGCGCCTGGCCACCTGCACTTGCGCTGCGCGCCCGCAGACGCCCACGTCGAAGCGCGCCCGTTTGTGCTCAAGGCGCGGCGTCTGGTGGCGGGCCCGCCGATCGATCTGGGCACGGCCCCCTTGAACGGCGTGCCCCTCGCGCGCGGCACCTATGCCTTGCGGCTGACCGCGCCGGGCCATGCGGCCGTCGAGCTGCCGGTATTGATCGAGCGCGGCACCGCGTGGCAGAACCGCGATCCCGAGGGCCGCGAGCAGGCCATCGCGCTGCCGGCCGAGGGTGAATTGTCAACGCGCGAGCGCCTGGTGCCAGCGGGCTGGTTCATCAGCGGCGGCGATGATGAGGCGCCCGACGCCATGGCGCGTCGGACGCTCTGGGCCGATGCGTTTGTCATCCAACGCGACCCGGTCAGCCACGCCGAGTATCTCGATTTCATCAATGATCTCGCATCTTCCGGGCAGACCGACGAAGCGGAGCGGCATCTGCCCTGCGAAGCCACCGGCATCTCGGCAACGCCGCGCGCGCTTTATTCACGGGGAACAGAAGGCCGTTTTTCGCTCGGCACCGCCGGCGACGGGCGCCCGCTGGACCCCCATTGCCCGGTGACCCAGATCAATCTCGCCGGCGCCGAGGCCTACGCCGCCTGGTGGGCGGCGCGCACCGGGCGGCCCTGGCGGCTGCCGCACGATCAGGAGTGGGAGAAGGCCGCGCGCGGCGTCGATGGGCGGCTGTGGCCCTGGGGCGATCACTTCGATCCCACGTGGTGCCGCATGGCCCAGAGCGATCCCGACGCGCCGGGCGTGGTGGCCATCGGCGAGCCGCCCGAGGACATCAGCCCCTACGGCGTACGTGGGTTGGCGGGCAACGTGCGCGACCTGTGCGCCAACGGTTATCGCTTCGAGGGCCCACCCGCCGACCGCGTGCGCCTCGACGACGGCGAATCCGGCCCATGGCGAATGCTGCGCGGCGGGGCGTGGAGCACAAGCGCGGCCCATTGCCGCAGCGCGGGCCGGCTGGTCGCCCGCCCGAGCGACCGCTTCAACACGATGGGCTTTCGCCTCGTGTTCAGCGCAGCGGATACACCAGGGTCGGCTCGGTCGGCGGCGCGGTGAGGCGCTCGAACTGGAACCGGCTGGCCTCATCGTAACGCCCCGTCTTCTGCGGACCCATCACCATCAGCGGCAGGCGCGCGACCGCAAACCAGTACAACCGCCCGTCGGGGTCCACCCGCGCCAGCCCCTGGGCGCCGGCCTCCGAGCGATCGGCGTAGCGCACCCGGTACCAGCGGGCGCCCTCGACCATCATCTTGGCCAGCGCGACCGGCGAGTCGGAGAACTCGCGGTGCGCGTCCACCCACGCCACACCCGGCCAGTCCTTGAGCGAGGTCCCGTGTTTGGCCAGCTCTTCGCCCGGGTCCACAAAGGTCACCAGCGCGAAGCTGCCCTCGGGGAAGCGCACGACCGACACGCCGGGCGCATAGAGCGCCACGTCGGCCGGGCCGGGCAGCACCATGCCCGAGCTGAGCGCGACCGCCTTGTTGGTGCGGATGAACCAGCCGACCGGCTTGCTCTGGTCGTCGATGATGTGAAAGCCGACGCCGAAGTTCTGCGTGCCGCCCCAGATCTGGATGGGCCCGGACTTTTCGCCTTCGGGGCGCGGCCC
>JAGQJJ010000684.1 GCA_020430675.1 Myxococcales bacterium | reverse complement strand
CGCGACCGTCGGCTGGCCCGCCCCCGTTGGACCGCGCTGCGCTTCGGCCTCGACCGCCGCCAACCTCTCGGGCGCCGCCTGCGCATCGGCCTCGACCGCCTCGCGCTGCGCCAACGCCGAGGGGCCGGCCTGTTCCACCGGCGCCGCCCGCGCCTCGGCCTCGGCGGCGGCGATGGCCGGCTGAACGACCGGCTCTTCGGCGGCAAACGCCACGTCGGCGGGCGTGTCGGGCGTCTGGTCCTGCGCCGACTCGTCGAGCCACGACCGGATGAGGCGCTCCGTCTCGGGGTCGAGGCCGCCGCGATACGGCACGATGGCCCCGGTCTGCGGCGTGAGCGCCGGCGCCGACTCCGCGGCGAGCGCGGCGCTGGGGCCCGATGGCCCGAGGCGCTCAGCGACCCCGGGCGCCAGTTGGTACGTCGGCGCGGCCGCCATCTGGGGCGGCAGGCCGAGCGTCTCGTCGGGCGAGCGATAGGGCACCAGCGCCTGGCTGGGCCCGGCGGGCGGCGTGAGCAGCCGATGCGCCGTCTTCTCGCGTTCGAGCCCACGCCGCGCCGCCTCGGCCTCTCGATCCGGCATCTCGGCGCTCTGCCCGGCCGCGGCCGCCATCGCGGGCGGCAGCGCATGCGCGGCGCCGCTCATCTCGGCGCTCTGGGCCAGCGCGGCGTAGTTGGGCGCATTCGGCGGCGGCGCGCTCTGCCTCGCCTCGGTCTCCACCTCTTCGGCGAGCGCCTCCATCGTCAGCTTCTGCACCCGCGCCTCCCCTTCTCGCCGGCCGTGCGCTGGCCCGACAGCGTCCGGCCAGGCGCACTCGCCACAGTGGCCCCGATCGGCCGAGGATCGCAACCCACCGCTGCGCCCTCGCCGTCAAGCAGGCGGCAGGCCGATCATCCACTGGCCGCGATTTCGTGATATGCGCCTTCGCGGGTCAGCACTTGAGGTGATGAATGCCCATGACCGCCTCCACCACGCCCGCCCGACTGCCTTATCGCCTGGTCTTCGCGGTGCTCGTCGCCAGCGTCTTTGGCGTCGTCGCCATCGCCTGGAACACCGTGAGCGCAAGCGACTCGCTCGTCGAAGCGAAGCAGCGCTATTCCGATGTGCAGCAGGTCTACAACGAGATCCTGCGCTACGACGAGATCCTCACCATGTCGGCGCGGCAGGCGGTCAGCGAGGCTTTCATCGCCAGCGCGCCCCATGCCGTGACGACCGCCCATCTGCTCGATCGCGACTACTGGGAAGACCGGTATCGACGAGCCGAGCACGAGCTGGATGACCGGCTCAAGCGCCTCGGCGAGCTGGTGGGCGACATCCCCCAACTGGTCGCCCTGCGGGATGAGACCAGCGAGGCCAACAACAAACTCGTGCAGATGGAGCACGCGGGGCTCGACGCGCGCGACCCCGACACGCTGCGGTCGGCCCGCGAGACCCTCGACGGCCCGGCTTATACCAAGCAGAAGCAGGTCTATGCGGACAGCATGAACGGTCTGATCGCCGCCATGGGGGCGCGCGTCACCGAGCAGGTCCGGGACGAGCAAGCGAAGGTGATCGCCAACCTGCCCGTGTCGACGGCGCTCGCAGCGCTGGTGGCGGCGATCGGCATCATCGCGCTGCGTCGGCTCGTGCGGTGGCAGCAACACTTCGAGGAGCGCGTGGCGGATGCGACGGCGCTGGCTGCGGCGCGGCAGTCGGACAATGCGATGCTGCTGCGCGAGCTGCTGCGCGCCGAAAAACAGGAGCGCGAGCGGCTTGGGCAGCTCGTGCACGATGATTTGCAGCAGCTCGTCGTGGCGGCGCGCACGCAGGCCTCGGTCGCGCAAGAGCTGCTCGAACGCGGCGACGTGCCCGAGAGCCGCGAGGCCGTGGCGCTCTGCGTCGCGCGGCTGCGCGATGCGCTCGTCAGCCTGCGCAATCTGCACCGTGACCTGGACCAGCCGCCCCTGCACGAGATGACGCTCGCCGAGGCGGTCGAGCAGATCGCCGAGCGCTCACCGCTGCGGGTGGAGCTCGCGATCGAGGTCTTGCCAGAAGAGCCGGTGGAGTTGGCGGTCGTCCAGCTCGTGCACAAGGCCACCCAGGAGTTGCTGCTCAATACCGCCAAATACGCCGGCGTGGCCGCGGCGCGCGTCGAGCTCTCGGTGTCGGCCGCGGGCGCGCTGACGCTGGACGTGCAGGACGAGGGGTGCGGCTTCGATCGCGCCAACACGCCGGCCGGCACCGGCCTCAATGACCTTCAACGCCGCGTCGCGACCATCGGCGGGCGGCTGGAGATGGCGAGCACGCCCGACCGGGGGACGCGGGTGACGCTGCACATCCCGGACGTACGGTCGAAGCATCGCACGAGCACCGGACCGCGGGCGCAGCGGGCCGTGCAGGGGGACGCGCCCCTGCGGGTTCTGATCGTCGATGATCATCGAGCGATGGGGCAGAACACGCTGCGGCTGCTGAGCCACGACGGGCGCTTCGAGATCGTGGGCGTGGTGTCAACGCCCACCGATGGCATCGCCGTGGCAGCCACCCTGGTTCCCGATGTGGTCGTGCTCGACTACCAGATGCCGGGCATGCGGGGCGACGCCGTCGCGCGGCAGATCCTCGCCGCGCACCCCACGACGCGCATCGTCGCCTACTCGGCCCTGCCCGAGCAGGCGAAGGGTCCGATGCTGGAGGCCGGCGCCGCGGCCGTCGTCGACAAGGACTCCGACCACCGCGACTTGATCGCCGCGGTGCTTGGCGATTCCCGCGACGGCTGACGCCTATTCTTCGTCGGGCGCCGGCTCGTCGGGCGCTGCGCCCGCGTCGTCGGCCGCCGGAGTGGACTCGGCGGCGGCTTCGCTGGCGTCCGGTTCCATCCACCGGCGCAGGCATTCGATGACTTCGTCCCGCCCCTCGCGGATGGCTTCATCGAGCGGCGTCGAGTGCCACCGGTCGCGCACGTAGAGCGGGTGGCCGTGGGCGCGCAGGTATTTGACCGCGGCGAGCTGGCCTTCCGAAGCGGCCAGGTGCAGCGCGGTGCGGCGGTCATAGTCCTGCGCGTGCATCGGCACGCCCTGTGCGAGCAGCCGCCGCAGGCCGTCGACGTCGTTCTTGCACGCGGCCCACAAGAGCTCGACGACCGCGGTGTCGTCGCCAAACTCGGCGGCGGCGTCCTCGCGGCCATTGGGCTCGAGGTCGAGGTGCTCCGAGCGGCCGTTGCGGGCGCTGTTGGCGCGCAGCACCTTGGCCGCCTCG
>JAGQJJ010000683.1 GCA_020430675.1 Myxococcales bacterium | reverse complement strand
CGAGGCGATGTGACGGCGGTGCGCACCGCTGTCAGGGTCTTTGTTGAGCCTTCGGGTCGGCGCATCGAGCCCTTCGATGATCCGCCCGGCGAGGTGTTGATCGGCAACCGCCGATTGGCCGACTGGCTCGACGCCGCCATTCGCGAGGCCGGGCTGACCCGCGTCGAGACGCTGACGCCGCCCTGCCTCGTCGTGCCCGACACGCTGTTCACCACCGGCGGCGCGCTGCGCATGTTTGTCGACGGCGCCGCCGGCCGCGACGCGGTGCTGGTGCTCAAGCAGACCCGCGTGGCGCGCAATACCGTGCCCATCCAGCCGGGCGTGACCGAGATCGAGACCGGCTGGCGCTTCGAAGCCATCCGCTTTGTCTCGGGGCGCGACGAGGCCCCGGTCGACGTGGTGGTCGACCCCGACGAGAAGTTGCTCGACCTGCCGGTGGCCAACCCCTACCTGGGCACCGAGAAGCTGGAGCTGAGCTTCCCGCGGCACCCGCTGATGACGGTGCACCATTGGGTGCACATCCTGTGGGCCAACCAGCTCTATGGCTCGATCGAGCTGCGGTCCACGCCGCCGTGGCGCATGGGGCTGCGCCTGGCCTGGGCCGCGTTGCGCGCGCTCTCGCTCAACAAGTGGAAGGTGCTCGGCAAGCTCAACCGCATTGGCAAGGGCTGCGACATTCACCCGACCGCGGTGGTCGAGGGCGCCACGCTGGGCGACGGCGTGCGCATCGGCCCGTTTGCGCGGGTGCTGCTCAGCACGCTGGGCGACGGCGCCGAGGTCATGCCGGGCGCGATGGTCGAGCTGTCGACCGTGGGCGAGCGGGCGGTGATCAGCGAGAAGTGCATGATCCGCTTCTCGGTGCTCTACCCCGAGGCGGTGGTCAGCCAATACCTCATGCAGCAATGCGTGCTCGGCCGGCGCGCGGTCACCACCGGGGGCAGCTTCTCGATCGACCTGAACTTCGACCACCCCATCCGCGTGCCGCTCGACGGCAAGCTGCACTCGACCGGAACCAAGTTCCTCGGCTCGGCGTTTGGCCATCGCTGCCGCGTGGGCACCGGCTTCTGGATGGCCAGCGGCCGCATGGTGCCCAACGACTACTTCCTGGTGCGCCACCCGGACCTGGTGCTGAGCAAGCTGCCGCCGGGGCTGGCCGAGCTGAACCCGCAGGCCGTCGATGGCCGCACGCTTACGCCCCTGGGGCTGCCCAAGCCCTCCGGCGATTGAGTCACTCTTCTTTTCGGACCGCGATCGCCACCTGATGCCCGGCGTGGCCGGTCAGGCGCAGCAAGGCCTGGCTGGGGATCTCGAAGACCAGCCACAGCGCCGCGATGCCCAGCAGCATCACCAGATCAAAGGGCGTGCGCCATGAGGGCGGGCTGCCGGCCGGCGGCGCCTTGGTGATGCGGGCCAGCCAGATGGCCAGGCTGGCGACGCCTTCGAGCGGGTAGAACATGGTCTGCTGATGCACCACCTGCGAGAAGCCGGCGGCCTCAAAGGCGCGGCGCAGCGTCTTCGGGGTGAAGTGGAACAAGTGCTGTGGGATGAGCAGCGGCAGCCACGCGGTGCGGAAGACGCGGCGCCACAGGCCGCCGAAGTTGGGCACTTCGACGAGGCAGACCCCGCCGGGCGCCAGCAGGCGATGGGCCTCGCGCAGCGCCGCGATCGGCGCGTCGTGGTGTTCGAGCGACTCGAGGAAGGTGATCGCGGTGAAGGCGCCATCGGGGAAGGCGGCGTCGAGCAGGCTGCCGGTGCGGTACTCGGTGGTCTCGCGATCGACGGCCTGCTCGATGCTGCCCGCGTCCATGTCGACGCCGGCGGTGGCGCAGCCGCTTTGGGCGCGGGCCACGCGCAGGAAGCCGCCGTAGCTGCACCCCACGTCGAGCAGGCGATCGTCTGCCTTGAGCCGGCGCACGCGCCCGAGCACCGCGAGGCGATAACGCGAGATCAAGCGCCCCAGGCCGCTCTCGGTCTGGAAGCGCCGCATCGCATCCTGCCCCTCGCCGGAGTAGGTGCCTTCGTAGTAGAACCCTAGCGCGTCCGGTCGCGGGCGGGGGCGGGTGGCCACGAGGCCGCAGCCCGCGCAGCGCTGGAGCTGGAACACGCCCGGCTTGCGCCAGATCCAGTCGCGCGCGCCGCGCAGGACGGTGGAGAAATCCGTGCCGCCGCAGATCGGGCACGGGGGAGATTCGAGGGGAACCGGCGCCTCCATGGAGCGGCAGCATACGATGGACGCGGGCATGCGCGAAACCCGCGGCGCGGCGCGATGACCGCTTTCGCCCAGGCGCTGTCCGCCGCGACGGGGCTGTCGCGCGCGCAGCTGAACGCAGTGGTCCCGCTGGGCCCCCGCGGGGCGGCGCGATGACCGTCTTCGCCTGGATCCTGGTGGCGCTCTGGGGCCTGGTGCTGCTGGCCTCGGCGCGGGTGACCCTGCGCGGCTTGCCGCCGCCGACCGACGAGGTGCCGCCCTACGCGCTCTGGCTGCCCGAAGGCGGCGAGGCGCCGACGCTTGAGCCCGCGCCGGCGCAGGTCATCGTGGGCGCGTTGCCGCCCGAGGGCGCCAATCGGCTGCTGGTCTTGGGGCCTGGCGTGACGGTCACGCCCGATCTGCCGCGGCGCCTGGCCGCGTGCGGCGACTTCGTCTCGGTCTTGCCCCGACCGCGCGGCGGGCTGATCGGCCTCGCCATCGAGCGGCTGCGGCGCGACTTCGCCGGGGTGCCGGCGGTGCTTGATGCCACGCGGCCGCAGGGCTTCGCCGACGAGCGCTGCGCGTGGCTGCGCCGCCGCGATCTGGCGCTGCCCGGCGTCGGCGACGAGCCCGTCCTGCGCGCCGCCCGCGCTCGCAAAGCGCACGGCCTCACCGTCGATCTGCGCGATGGGTTCATCGACGACGGCCCCGCCACGGCGGTGCGCGCACCAGCGATGCGCCTGGGCGCGCACCGGTCGCGGCTGAGCGATCTGGTCGCGCCCGAGCCGACGGCGCGCTGGGCGCTCTTCGGCGTGCCGTTGCTGCTCTGCCTCGCGCCCTGGCCGCTCTTGCTCGACGCCGCCAGCCGCCCGGCGGAGCTGCTGGCGATCGGCCTGGGCAGCGCGGCGCGGCTGATGACCGCCACGCGCGAGGGCTTCGGCTACGCGCTGACGTTGGCCGGGTGGGTCATCGAGCCGCTGATCGCGCTGCGCTGCCTGCGCGCCCGGATCAAGATTGGAAGAGCACACGTCGAAAGAGTGTA
>JAGQJJ010000682.1 GCA_020430675.1 Myxococcales bacterium | reverse complement strand
CACCGGCCTGGCCCTGCGAGCCGCGCACCGGGCAGTGCATCGACCCCTGCACCGGCGTGCGCTGCGGGCCGGGCGAGGTCTGCCATCTGGCGCGTTGCGTCGCCGAGACGTGCTATCGCACCGGCTGTGACGACGGCGAGCTGTGCCTCGATGGCAACTGCCTCGCCGACCCGTGCGCGGGCTTCGACTGCGGGCCCGATGCCTTCTGCCGCATCGAAGGTGACCCGCCGATGGGTCGCTGCATCGAGAGCTGCGGCGACGTGGCCTGCCCGGCCGGCCAGCGCTGCCTCGACGGCGTCTGCGGCGCCGATGATTGCGCAGGCATCGAGTGCCCCGGCGAGCAGCGCTGCGTGCACGGCCGGTGCGTCGCCGATTGCATCGGCATCGCCTGCGACACCGGCTTTGTCTGCATCGAAGGCAATTGCATCGAAGATCCATGCCTCTACGTGCACTGCCCGCGCGGCGAGCAATGCGAAGTGCGCGAGGGCGTCGCCACCTGCCTCGGCGATTGGCTGGAACCGCCGGAACCCGACGCCGAGGTGCCGGTGGTCTATCCGCCCGACAGCAGCGTCGCACCGAGGCCCGACCAGGGCGTGGACGCCGTCGTCGACGCCGCACCGGCCGCCGACCTGGGGCCCGATCAGGGCGAGGTCGAGCCCGATGGCATGATCGTCGCCGACTTCGATCTGCGCCAGGACCAGGCCACCAGCGGTGGTGATGGTGGCGGCGAAGGCTGTAGTTGTGATGCATCGGATGATGGCTCGCGCGGGGGAGCGGGCTGGCTTCTGGTGCTCGTGCTCGTCGCCACGCGGCGGCGCAGACGTCAAACCTGAGTGACTGCCCATGAGCGATGGGCGAGGGAGGGGTGAGATCATGCCGAGCGCACCGAGCAGCACGCTCGAACAAGCCGGCCTCCGACGGTGGTGCGCGGTCGCGTTGACCGCAGTCGTGCTCGCGGTGCCGGCCAGCGCCGCCTGGGCCTTCCGCACGCCGTTTGGCGACCGGGTCAACCAGGCCATCGATCGCGGGTTGCAATACCTGCGCACCCAGGAGGGCGGCGGCAGCGTGGGCAATGACACCACCGCGCTGGCCATGCTCGCCTTCCTCGAAAAGCGCGCCAGCGCCGACTGGGCCGCGCCTGCGGTCGGTTATGCGGGCTCGACGCCCGACGACCAGGCCCGGCTCCAGCGCATGGCGGCCTATATCATCAACAACTACGCGGCGATGCGAAACGGCGGCGCCGACTCGTACCGGACGGGCTCGGGGCTGATGGCCTTGACCCTGTTCCGCACCACCGGCGGGCCCAACAACGTCGGCGCAGCGATCACCGTCGAGCAGGCGGTGCGCAACGGCAGCAACGCGCTGATGGCCACCCAGAGCGGCGGCAACTGCAGCCAGGGCGGCTGGAACTACACCACGCCCGGCACCGACGGCGACCTGTCGACCACGCAGTATGCCATCGCCGGCCTCTCGGCCGCCTCGGCGCTCTTCCCGAACGCCGATGACAACCTGCCCCGCGCGGTGACCTTCCTGCGCAACGCCCAGAACGCCGACGGCGGCCTCAAGTACCGCGGCTGCCGAAATTACAACTCGGCGAGCGCGATGACCAGCGCCGGCATCTGGTCGTACCGCCTCATCGGGCGCCCGGCGCAAGACGCCGACGTGCAGCGCGGGTTCACCTGGCTGCGCAACAACTACCGCTATGACAGCCATATCATCAGCAACTGGACGCAGTCGTATTACTATTATCTTTGGGGTGCCTCGAAGGCGCTTGAAGTCAGCCAGGATCCGGGCGTGCCCGGCATCTTCGAGGATGATATCGGCGGCTCGCGCAACCCGGTCGCTGACGGCTACCCCGAAGAGCCGCGCGGCTGGTACTACGACTTCGCCTATCGCCTCGTCACCACTCAGCAAGGCGGCGGCAACTGGCCCTGCGGCGGCAATAACAACTGCTGGCGCGCGCTGTCGGCCGACGCCTATGCCATCCTGGTGCTTGAGCGTTCGCTCGGTGGCATCTGCGACGACGAGTTCACCGATCGGGATGGCTTCTGCGGCGGCGATGACAACTGTCCCAACGTGGCCAACCCCGATCAGGCCGACGCTGACGGCGACCGAGTCGGCGATGCTTGCGACAACTGCCCCGCGGTAAGCAACCGGGGGCAAGAGGACAGCGACGGTGATGGCATCGGCGATGCCTGCGATCCCTACAACTGCCGCTTTGTCGGCAACGAGACCTGCAACGGCGTCGACGATGACTGCGACACGCGCTTCGACGAGGGCAACCCCGGCGGCAACGTGGCCTGCAATACCGGGCAGCCCGGCATCTGCGGTCCCGGCACGCGTCAGTGCCGCAACGGCGGTCTGGTCTGCGAGCGCAACCAAAACCCGGTGGCCGAGGTCTGTGACAACGTCGACAACAACTGCGATGGCAACGTCGACGAGGGCGATCCGGGCGGCAACGTTGCGTGTGACACCGGCGAGCGCGGCGTCTGTGCAGCCGGCACGCGCCACTGCCGCGCCGGCCAGCTTCGGTGCGAGCGCAACCAGGGCCCCTCGCCCGAGGTCTGCGACAACCGCGACAACAACTGCGATGGCAGCGTCGACGAAGGCAACCCCGGCGGCGGCGAAGCCTGCAACGCCGGCGGCCAGGGCCTCTGCTCGGGCGGCACCACCGAGTGTCGCGCCGGCAACCTGCGCTGCCTGCCCGACGTCGATCCGGCGATCGAGCTGTGCAATGGCATCGACGATGACTGCGACGGCACCGTCGACGAAGACACCGACGAGGTGCGTGGCATCGACGGCGGCAACTGCCGCGCGTGCATCGCGCGCTGCGTCGACGGAGCGCTGCAAGAGTGCGATGCCATCGACCCGCTGCCCGAGCTGTGCAATGGCGAGGACGATGACTGCGACGGTGTCATCGACGAAGACGTCGACCCCCTGCGCGAGCCGCTCGAGATGCGCTGCCCCGACCGCGGCCTCTGCGCCGGCCGGACGCGGCAGGTGTGCGAAGACGGCGCCTGGCGCTGCGAGATGCCCGCCGGCTACATGGACGAGGAGTGCCCCCGGGTCACCACCCGCGGCGTCTGCGCCCATGGATCGCTCGACGACCCGTCGTGCGGCGATGGCATCGACAACGACTGCGACGGCGTGCGCGACGAGCACGATCCCATCCTGGTGTGCGAAGACGACGATCGCTTCGACCAGATCGGCACCGAGTGCTTCGCCTCGCCCGAGGGTCGC
>JAGQJJ010000681.1 GCA_020430675.1 Myxococcales bacterium | reverse complement strand
CGGCCAGCCCGTTGCCCAGACCGGCGGGCGCCCGGCGCTCCAGCTGCTCGAAGCGCTGCGCGTTGACCTGCTCCGGCACGCTCTGGGTCAATGGATGATCCAGCTCCAGAAACCGCCCTTCGGCGGGCACCGCGACCGAAAGACCGGCCTCGACCAGCCGGTGATACAACGCCTCGTCTTCACCCCCCCAGCCCCAGAAGTCGTTGGGGTAACCGTTGATGCGGGCGAACTGTTCGACGGTGAAGCTGGTGACGCCGCCGAAGAACAGGTCGAGGTGGGCATACTTCGGCCAATGCGCCGCGAGGTGCACGGGATGGGGCAATGCGCGGCCGTACAGCGCGAAGATCGGGTCGTCGGGCAGCAGGTCGACGTCGTGCAGGACCACCACGCCCGCGCCGCGCTCGGCGGCGAGGCGAACGCCGAGGTTGAGCAGCCGACCCCGGTTGAAGCGCCGCCCGTCGTGGGATTGCTCGATGATGAGCGTCTCGCCGCCCGCCGCCGCGACGCGCGGGCTGACTTCGGCGAGGAAGCGCGCGAGCTGTCCGGCGCGGCCTTGGGCGGGCGCGTCGCGATAGGGCACGATGACCGCAAAGCGCGCCCGGGGCGCCGCGGGCAGGCCAGGGGGCAGCTCAACGCGGGGCGCCCGCGGGAAGCGCGCGTAATACGCGGCGTCGGCGGGCAGCGGAGGTTGGGCGGTCGACATGGTTCGGGTCACGGCGCGTCGGGATCGAACTCGGGCGAGCGGCCGTCGAGGCAGCGGTGGATCTGCTCGACGAGCACGGCGCCATAATCCCGGTTCTTGTGGTTGATGTTCAGCGGGTGCTCGCGGGGGTCATCGCCGTACTGTGGCACGCCGCCGCCCAGATTGCGCGAGCCGAGCGCGCCGCTGGAGTAGTCGACGCGGCACAGATACCCGTCGACCAGCGTCTTCATCGGCGGGTGCACGACCCGCACGCCCAGCTCGGCGCCGAGGCGGTCGACGAGCGCGCGTTCGTTGGCGACCAGCGCCGCTTTGAGCGCGTCGGGCAGGGCCGTCCAGGCCGGCGGGGTGGCGTAGCGTGCGTCGAATTCAGCCGCGTCGGCCCGGGGACCGGGCTGCACGAGGCTCAAAAGCGGTCTGCCGGCGGTGGCGGGCCCCCGCACCAGATCGACCAGGAACCGCTGGACTTCGATCCGCGCCGACGCGCCGTACATGGCGCGCCACTGGGCAAACGAGATCGGCGCGACGCCCGCGCCGCCGAGGGCGCTCACGTCGGCGCCCACCGAGCAGTGGCTGAGGTGCCAGGGGCAGGCGCTGAACAGGACGCCGACGAAGACGATGGCGTCGAAGCCGGCGAGCGAAAAGCGCGGGTTGTCACCGCAGCACAGGTTCCAGAGCAGCCGCTGCGTCGGATGCGCGTCGTCGGCCAGCTCGATGGCCGTGCCCGAATCGGCGCGACGCCAGGCGCGGGTCAGGCCGCCATGGCCCGCGGTGGCGCCCAGAAACGCCGCCTCGTGCACGTCGCTGCGCCAGGCGGCCTTGACGCAAGCGAGATGCGAGTGACCGAGCAGCGCGATCCTCATCGGTCGGGCGCAAACGCATCGAGCATGGCGTCTTCGCAGACCTCAGGCGCGTCATCGAGGCGCTCGACCGGCGCGGTCGGCAAGCCGGCGGCGCCTTCGGCGGCCAGCCCGTGGGCGTCGAAGAACAGCGCCACGGCGCGCGCCACCCCCTCGGGCGTGATCGTGCGGCGATTGGCGTTGTAGTACAGCCCGCCGTTGCATGGGCTGGCCACCAGGTCGAAGGACGGCAGGTAGTCGATGTCGGCGTGGCGCGCCCGCAGCTCGGTGGCGGCGGCGCGCAGGGTGGCCTTGGAGCCGACCGCCGCCACCAGGACGTGATCATCGGTGGCGGTCGCGGCGACGGGCACCGGCGACACCGTCAGCAGGATGCGGCACCGCGGCCCGGTGCGATGGCGCGCGAGCAGCGCCCGGAAGGCCTCAAGCTCGTCGCAGACATCCTGAAAGCCGAGCTGCAACAGCGCGCTCTCGGCCGGGTCGTACCGTCCGGCGACCACCCCGGGCGCCGTGGGAAAGACGGTGCCCGTGGCTCGATCGGCCCAAGCCTCGGTCATGCCCAACGTAAAGACGAAGACTTCCATCTGCGCGAAGAGCGCGCGCACCCGGTCGAGATGCCAGGCGCGATGGGCGGCCACCTCGGCGGGCGAATCCAGCCCCTCGGGCTCGACGGTAGGGCGCTGCGCGTCAAAGAAGCGAGCGCCCCGCGTCCAGACGATCGGCCGCGGGTCGCGCTCGCCAAACGCCTGCTCCGCGAGCTGAAGCAGTTGGCGGGTCGTGTAGAGATTGCCGTAGCGGGCCGTGTACAGGCCGTAACCGAACGCCGCGTGCTGCTCGGGCGGCAGCGCGGCGGGCGGCGGCTCCACGTCGAAGAGGGCCAGTCCACGCTCGCGCAGCGCGCGGCCGAGCCGCTGGGCAAAACAGCTGCCCGCGGTCGCGATTCGATCGGTCCGCGTCACCGCCCATCGGGGCCGATACAGGTCGGTCTGTGTCGCCCCCGCCAGGCGCCAGAAGGCGCTCGCTGGCCGATCGAGGTAGGGGTGCCGAACCGCATCCGGGGGATCAGACTGAGTCATGCCAGGACCGCTGCAATTGCCGGGCGGCGAGTTTCGCCCGCGCCATCGACCACCGCAACCGAGTTCCGCGCGGCAGGGTCAGACCTGCTGCCCGCCGTGGCGGACGCGGGCGGCGTTGACGTGGCGGGCGAGGGCCTGGGTCGAGCACGAGAGGTCGGCGACCAGCTCCAGCGTGAGCACGTGCAGAAAGTCGAGCGCGCGGCGATCGCTGCCGTGGAACCAGGCATCGAAGACCTCGGCGTCGAGGCGCATGACGACGCTGTCTTCGCGCAGCAGGCAGGTGGTGTCATGGGGCGCACCGTCGATGCGCGGCACGGCGCCGGTCAGGTGCCCTGGGCCGATCACGCGCAGCGGTTCGTGGCGGTCGCCGCGGGCGCACGAGGCGACGGCGACGCCGCGCAGCACGATGTAAGCGTCGCCCGGCGCGTCACCCGGCGCGTGCAGCACCGTGCCGCGAGGCAGGTCGAAGACGGCCAGATGCTCGGCCATCCAGCGGCGGTCGGTGCCCGAGAACGGGGCAAAAAAAGCCAGCAACGGCAGGTAGCGCGCGAAGTCGAACGGCGCGCGCTGGCACGGGCACAGCGCCGCGCGTTCGGCGGCGGGCACC
>JAGQJJ010000680.1 GCA_020430675.1 Myxococcales bacterium | reverse complement strand
GTTCAAAGCCGCGCAACGCCGCGAGGTCGACGTGGTGCTGGTCGCAAACTCATGGCAGACCGTGCCGGGCGGGCGCATCGCGTTTGTGCAGGTGCAGGGCGGCCCCGACGTGGCCGATGACTACATCGCCGCCCGCTGCGGCCGGGGCGATCTGGTCATCACCGCTGACATCCCGCTCGCCGCGCGCGCCGTCGAGGCCGGCGCCGAGGTGCTCACGCCCACCGGCCGCGAGCTGGACGCCGACTCGGTCGGCGAGGCGCTCTCGCTGCGCGATTTTCACGACAGTCTGCGCGATGTGGGGGTGATGACCGGCGGGCCGCGGCCCTACGACAACAAAGCCAGCCAGCGCTTCGCCAACGCGCTCGACCGCTGGATCGCCCGCCGCTGAGCTTCAGGGCACGAAGCGCACCGAGTGCACCGGCGGCAGTGCGTAGCTGAGCGTCTGCCAGGTCTCGCCGCTGTCGTCGGAGGCGAACAGGTTGCCGCTGGTGCTGCCAAACGCGACCTGCTTGCCGGTGGCGTCGAGCGCGTGGCGGAAGACCAGATCAAACGACGGTGAAGGCAGCCCGGCGCGGAAGGGCGTCCAGGACTTGCCGCCGTCGGTCGTGCGGCAGACCGCGAGCCCGGCTTCGGGCGCCATGCGCTGCCGGTCGGCGACCGCCGGGACCACCCAGGCGGTGTCGCCGTCGTCGGGGTGGGCGGCGATGGCAAAGCCGAAGTCGACGCTGACCTTGGGATCCGAGATCTCGTTCCAGGTGCGCCCCGAGTCGGTGCTGCGATACACGCCGCAATGGTTCTGCTGCCAGATCACATCGGCGTCGGCCGCCGTCGCGGCGAGCACATGCGGGTCGTGGCCGGCCGGCGAGGCGGGGTCGGGCAGAAAGTCGCAGCGCTGGCCCTGGTTGCGCGGCGTCCACGAGGCGCCGTCGTCGACCGTCTCGAAGACCCCGGCGCACGAGACCGCGACCAGCATGCGGTTCTTGTCGCGCGGGTCGACCACCACCGAGTGGATCGCCGGGTAGTCGCGCCCGCCGCCGAACCAGAGCTTGGGCCGCGTCGGGTGCCGCCACAGGCCCTCGTTCAGCGCAAACGTCTCGCCGCCGTCGGTGCTCTTGAACAGGCCGCCGGGGCCGGTGCCCAGGTACAGCGTGCCGGGCTCGTCGACCGGGCCGGGCGCGATGGTCCAGATCAGCGAGAGGCTCGCCGGCTTGCCTTCGCCGTACGTCTCTCCGTCCGGGTACTTGGGCGCCGGGATTTCGCGCCACGTCTCGCCCATATCGGCCGAGACGTGCAGCTTGACGCCCCAATGGCCGTGTTCGAGCGAGGCCCAGAGCAGGCCGGTGCGCGCGTCTTGGAACGCATAGGTGACCGGGATGCCGAGGTGGGCCGTGCGCGCGATGCGCCAGCCGCCGGTGCCCTGCTCGAACAGAAAAAGCCCCTTGCGAGTGCCGACGATGAGTCGCGACACGATCACCCTCCTGACAAGGCTTGCACGATGAACACCGAGGCCCCCTGGCGGAGCGGGTCGCTCAGCTTCTGGCGATCGGCGATGAGGTCGTTGTCGACGAAGATGTTGACGTGGTGCCGCAGCGCGCCATGGTCTTCGAGCAGGTAGGCGCCGAGGCCGGGGTGAAGCGCTTCGAGCGCCTGCACCGCGTCGCGCACGGTGTGGGCGCGCACCTCGCAGCGGCGCAGGGCGGGGAAGAAGTTGCGGAGCGCCGAGGTGAACTCGACCGTGACCCGGGGTGCGTCGCTCATGGCGCGCATCATGTCGCTGCCGGCGCGGACGGTCAAGCCCGGTGCGCGACCCCGGATGCACCCATCCTGACAGCAAGGCGCGCTTCGTACTCGGCGCTGATCGAGGGCTCGAAGCGCCAGACCTGCATGCCCAGGCGCCAGAGACGCGCGGCGTCGGCCTCGCGGCGCGTGGCTTCGAGGTACGCGCCGAGGTGATCCATGCGCTCGCGCAGCCCCGGGTGCACCAGCCCGCCGAGGGGCGCGGCTTCGATCTGCGTGAAGGCTGCTGACATTTCGTCGAAGGCGCCGGCCTTGGCCGCGAAGTAGGCCCGCGTGATCCAGACGACCGGCTGGAACTGCCGCTGCAAGCGATCGAAGGTGGCGTCGTCGATCTCTTCGAGCTGCGCGCGGGCCGCCACCTCGTCGTCGTTGTCGAGGTGCAGGCAGATGGCCTGCACGATGGCGATGCCGCGCAGGTTCGACTCGGCGATCTTGTAGAGCGCGTCGGCCCGGCGGGTGAAGTCCCAGGCCAGCGCACGCTCACCGCGCTGGCGGTGGGCTTCGCCGAGGAACAGCAGCGCGCTGGCCAGACCGCTGCGCGAGGCGGCGCGCTCGAAGTGCTCGACGGCCTGACCGAGCAGCGGGATGGCGCCCTCCTGACGCCGGAAGACCAAGGTCGCCGCCGCGCCGTGCAGCGCCCAGCCGGCGTCCATGTCGTGCTCGCCGGCCACCGCCGCGGCGTGGCTGCGCAGGAACTCGCCGTGGGCGCGCTCGAAGCGGCTGAGGTAGACCAGCGCCCAGGCCATGCCATGGCGCGCCTTCGCTTCGCCCTGCTTGTCGCCCAGTTGCACATAGAGGGCCGCGGCGTCTTCGTACTCGCGCCAGGTGCGGCCGGGGTCGCCGAGCATCAGGTTGCGCGCGCCGCGCAGGCGGGCGGCGTCGGCGAGGAGTCGGGTGCGGCCGGGCACGCCGGGATAGGCCGAGAGGTGCGCCAGCAGCGCGTCCGACTCGGCGAAGCGCCCCAGAAAGCGCAGCGCGTCGACCTCCATCGGGAGCTGGCGATAGCGCCGCACGTCTTCGGCCGGCGCGCCGATGCGGTCGAGAAGGTCGCTGCGCAACGCCGCCAACGAGAGGGCGCGGCGGTAATTGTTCTCGGCCATGCGCGCGCCGATGACCAACAGCAGCGTGTCCACCGCAGCGGCCAGCTCGCCGGCTTCGATCAGGTGCGTCGCGGCGCGCTCGACCGGGCAGCTGCCGTTGCCGACGCGCGCGGTCACGGCGCCGGCGCAGGCGCGATTGATCTCGACCCAGCGCCCGGCGGCGCGGGCGTCGTCGACCAGCGCGTCGCGCAGGAAACCGTGGGCAAATCCCCAGCCCACGCGACCGGTGGCGGCGAGGCCGGCGTCGAGCAGGCGGCCGAGCAGGCCCGCCGGCACGATCAGGTGCTGCGCGGCGCAGGCTTTGAGCCACTCGCCTTCGTGCACCGCGTGGCCGAGCGCCGCCGCCGTCTCG
>JAGQJJ010000679.1 GCA_020430675.1 Myxococcales bacterium | reverse complement strand
CTGCTGACCGCGCTGCCGACAGGGCGCCTGCTGATCACGGTGCGGGCGCCCGGCCGGCGGACCGTACGTCTGCCGTTGATGGCCTGGCAGGGCGATGAGCTGGCGTTCAACTTCAGCGTGCCCACCGATGCCGAGCTGGGCGCGGACTTTGTCTTTGTGCCGCCCGGCGAATATACGCGGGGCGGTGATCCCGACGCGGTGCTGGCCGGTCCGGCGCGGCTGGTGCACGTCGACGCTTTTGCCATCGGCCGTCATCCGATCACCGTCGGCGAGTACTTCGCGTGGCTCGATACGCTCGAACTCGCCGAGGCGCTGCGGCGCGCGCCGCGCGAGAACGGCCGCGTGATGCTCGGCCCCGACGCCGAGGGCCGCTGGCAGGTGCCGGCGCGCGACATCGACGGCGACTGGTGGGCGCCCGACTGGCCGGTCTGCGGGGTCAGCTACGACGACGCCCTGGCCTACGCCGCCTGGCGCAGCGCGCGCGACGGCGCCCGTTATCGCCTGCCGACCGAAGACGAGTGGGAGAAGGCCGCGCGCGGCCCCGACGGGCGCTTCTACCCGTGGGGCGATCATTTCGACGTGACGTGGTGCAGCGTGCGCGGCAGCGTGCCCGGCAACCCGATGCCCAAGCCGGTCGGGCACTTCGCCACCGACGTCTCACCCTATGGCGTGCACGATATGGGCGGCGGGGTGCGCGAGTGGGTCGACGGCTGGTTCGAGCCCGACCAGCGCATCATTCGCGGCGGGTCGTTTTCGCTGTACGGCGTCTTCAGCCGCGCCGCCGGGCGTTGGGGCGCCGGGCCGAGCAAGACGCAGGCGTCGATCGGCTTCCGGCTGGTGAAGCAGCTCGGCCGCTGATCAGCGCCGGCGGCGACGACTCAGGCCGACGAGGCCAACCAGCAGCAGCGCGATGGCCCAGGGCGGGGCCGGGCGCTCGGTCAGATCGCAACCACAACCCGAGACCGAGCTGGCCTGCCGCTCGATCTGGAAGACCCACGCGCCGCTCTTGCCCGAGCGGTTGCCCGACGGGTCGATGGCTTCGACCGTCCACGAGTAGTTCGTGCCCGGCGTTACGCGCTCGGTCAGGTTCCAGGCGCTCTGCGGCTGCGGGTTGCTCTGGAAGCACTCGCCACCGCTGGGGCAGACCTCGACGATGTAATTGACCGGCTCCATGTTCTCGGGGTCGGCGACCTTCTCCCAGAGCAGGATGGCGTCACCCGCGGCGATGCGCGCGCCGTCGACCGGGCTGAGCAGCGTCGGCACCGGCGGCGGCTCGTCCTCGGCCGAGATGAAGACATCGATGGTGGTGGTCTCGGACACCGTGCCGCGGGCGTCGCGGGCGAAGACGTCGAGCGAATAGACGCCGTTCTCGACCAGCGCCTGCGGCACCGTCCAGCTCGCCGCGCCGTCGACCTCGGGGATGTCTTCGCTGGTGATGGCTTCGCCGCCTTCTTTGGGGCGCACCGCAAACACGTAGAACAGCGCGTCGCCGTCGGGATCCTGGCTGTTGCCGGCCACAAACGTCGGCGTCAGGCTCGCCACCAGCGGCACGTCGTTGGGGCGCTCTTTCATCGGATCGAGCACCTCGGGCGCGCTCGGCGCGCTGTTCTCGCTGTCGATGCGCAGACGCCAGCGCGGGCTCGCGTCCGACATGGCGCCGGCCTCATCGACCGCGACCACGTCCCATTCGATCACCGCGTTCTCGGGCAGCTGCTGGTCGGGCACAAACTCGACCTCATCGCCCATCACGCGGCCGGTGCCGTTGACGGTGATCGGGCCGTACAGGCGGAAGATATAGCGCAGCTCGTCTTCGTCGACGTCGGTCGAGGTCTGCACGCGGAAGGTGGGCGTGCGCTCGGCGACGATGGCCTGATCGGGCGGCGCGATGGGCACCGGCGCCGACGGGGCTTCGTTGATCGAGTTGGTGCGGAAGCGCCACGGCGCCGTCCAGTCGGACGTGGCCTCGCCGCTGATCGAGCGGGCGCGCCACCAATACCACTGGTCCTCGAAGAGCAGGCCCTCGGGCGGCGACCAGCTCGTGGGCGTGGCTTCATCTTCGGCCTGCTCGACCGGACCGCTGGCGCCGACGAGCACCATGAGATCGGCGTCGGCGTAGATCTCGAACTCGATCGTGACCGCCGCTTCGGCCGCGTTCTCGACTGCGCTGACGACCAGGCCCGGGGTCAGCGTGCCGATGCGCGAGCCGTCGGGCGGCTGCATCAGGACCGGCGCGCCGGGGCCTTCGTAGGTGAAGGGATCGGTGTCCTCCATCCACTCGGTCAGGTTGTCACGGCCATCGTGGTCGGGGTCTTCGCGGGCGTCGTTGGGGTTGGTCGGATCGAGGCAGACGCCCTCGTCGTTGCAGGTCAGCTCTTCATAGCTGTCGGGCAGCTGGTCGTTGTCGAGGTCGCGGGCGATGACTTCGATGAAGATGTCGGTCTCGGCGCGGCCGCCGTCGCCGTCATCGACCTGCACGGTGAGCTGGACGGGGCTGTCGAGGTAGTCGTTATAGGTCGGCGTCCACAGGATCTGACCACTGAACTCGTCGATGTTGATATGGCCCGGCGGGTCGCGCAGCGTGAAGCGCAGGCGGTCGTTGGGCCCGGCGGGGTCGATGGCCGGCACGGTGCCCAGGTAGACCTCGCCTTCGACGGCCGGGCGCATGATGAACTCGTCGGGGAAGCTTGGCGGCACGTTGCGCACGATGACCGCCACGGTCTGCTCCGACTCGCCGCCGTCTTCGTCCGCCGCCCACACGGTGACGTTGAAGCGGTTGTTGTCCTGCGCGATCAGGCGCTGCTCGACGCGCTCGGCCTCGGCGACCAACTCGGTGTCAGCGACGCGATCGCCGTCGACGTCGAAGCGCACCGTGATGGTGTCATCGCCAGGGTCGCTCACCTCGGCGGTCAGGATCAGCTCGTCGCCCTCGTCGACCGGCGAGTTGGTGGTCAACCGGACGAGCGGGGCCACGTTGCGGATGTCGATCACCTCCGACGTGCTGGTGCGGTCGGTGCCATCATCGACGGTCACCTCGATGGTGAAGAGGCCCAGGTCGGGATAGTCATGGCGACCGATGGGATCGGCCGAGTCGGCGATCTCGGGGATGCCATCGCCGTCGAAGTCGAAGGTATAGGTCAGCTCGTCGAGGCCCGGGTCTTCGGCGACCGCGCGCACGACCACCTCGGCGCCTTCGTTCTGCGGCGAGTCGAACTCGAGCGAGAGCGTCGGGCGACGGTTGCTGATGACGACGTC
>JAGQJJ010000678.1 GCA_020430675.1 Myxococcales bacterium | reverse complement strand
CGCTCGACCGCGGCTGGCGCCAGGCCGAGGGGCTGAAGGCCGTCACAGCCGAAGCCCGCGACCTGTTCCGCCGCCCGCTCCTGCCGGACGAGTTGAACCGCTTCGACGCCATCGTGCTCGATCCGCCGCCGTTCGCCCGCTCGCGCAAGGCCCTCGAAGCGGCGCGGCGCGCCTATAAAGAGATCAACCTGCGCGGCTTCAAGCTGCTGCGGCCCGGCGGGCGCCTGTTCACGTTCTCGTGCAGCGCCCAGATGACACGCGCCGACTTCGAGGCGCTGATCGGCGAGGCCGCCGCCGACGCGGGGCGCTTCGTGCGCGTCATCGAGCGGCGCGGCCCGCCGGCCGATCACCCGAGCCTGCTCACCGCGCCCGAGACCGATTACCTCAAGGCCCTGTTTCTCGAGGTCGATCGGTGACCGACCGCCGGGCGTTCGGCGATTTTCAGACGCCGCCCGCGCTGGCCCGTGCTGTCTGCCGACGCCTCGCGTCGCTGGGCCTGACCCCAGGCGCCGTCGTCGAGCCCACCTGCGGGGTGGGCGGCTTCCTCGCCGCTGCGGCGACCGCGTTCGCCAGCGCCACGCTGCTCGGCGTCGAGATCGACCCCGGCCACGCCGAAGCCGCTCGCCAGGCGGCGCCGAGCGCGCGCGTCGAGGTGGGCGACTTCTTCACCACCGACTGGCCCGACCGCCTCGCCGCGCTGCCCGGCCCGGTGCTGGTGCTGGGCAACCCGCCCTGGGTGACCGCCGCCGAGCAGGGTGCCCTGGGGGCAAAGAATCGCCCGCCGCGCGGCAACCTGCTCGGTTATGTCGGCCTGGACGCGCTGACCGGCGCGAGCAACTTCGACATCTCGGAGTGGATGCTGCTGCGGCTGATCGATGCCCTCGCCCCCAGCCCCGACGGCGTGCTGGCCATGCTGGTCAAGACCCACGCCGCCCGTCGCGCCCTGACCCGCATCTGGCGCGAGGGCCCGCCGCTGGCCGAAGCCCGCCTCTATCGCATCGACGCGCGCCGGCATTTCGGGGCCACGGTCGACGCCGGCCTGCTCATCTGTCGGACGGGCCCGGCGGGGCCGCCCCATTGCGCCGTCTACGCCGACCTCGACGCGCCGCAGCCCGCGGTCACCTTCGGCCTGATCGACGACGCCCTCGTCGCCGACGTCGACGCCTACGCCTTTGCGCGGCCCATTCTCGGCAAGGGCCCGCGTTGGCGCTCGGGCGTCAAGCATGACTGCGCCGCGGTGCTTGAGCTGACCGAAGACGGCGACGGCCTGCGCAATGGCCTGGGTGAGCGGGTCGATGTCGAGCCGGCGGCGCTGTGGCCGCTGATGAAGAGCACCGACGTCGCCCACGGCCGACCGGTCACGCGGCGGCTGCTGCTCACCCAGCGGCGCGCCGACGAGTCGCCCGAGTGGCTCGCCACCGAGGCCCCCCGCGCCTGGCAGTACCTGCAGGCCCACGCTCGCCAACTGGCGCGGCGGCGCAGCGCCATCTACCGCAAGCGGCCACCGTTTGCGGTCTTCGGCGTCGGCCCGTACTCCTTCTCACCGTGGAAGATCGCGCTCTCGGCGCTGGCCCGGGCCCCGGCCTTTCGGGCCATCGGACCTTGTCTTGACCGCCCGGTCCTTTTTGATGACACGGTCTATCTGCTGCCCTGCGCCGACGGGGACGAAGCGCGCCGATTTGCTCGACTTCTCGCTTCAGATCGAGCGGTAGCCGCGCTTCAGGCGCTTGCGTTCAGCGACGCCAAACGCCCGTTGACGGCCGCGATCCTGGGCCGGATCGACCTCGAAGCCTTGGAGAAAAACCCATTACGGTGACCAATTGGTCACTGTAGATTTCAAGGCGCAGGAAAGGCCGTGCAGACGTTGCGCGAACCGATGAGCTGGTCGGGATTGCACCCGCCGCCCCCAGGGCAGTCGTTGTTGGTGTCGCAGATCTGGCTGCACACCATGGGCAGACCGGGGATGGGGAAGATGCCGGCGCAGACAAATCCGCGCTGGCACTCGGTGTCGACCATGCATTGCGTGCCGGCCGCGCCATTGCCGCCCCCGGTGGCGTGGCACTCGTTGTCGAGCAGGCCGCAGTACTGGGTGGCCGGGCAATCCGCGTTGGCCTGACAGGCAGCGGCCACCCGGCAGGCGCCGGTCGCCGGATCGCAGACCTGGCCCGCCGCGCATTGCACGCCCGCGCACGGATCCTCGCAGAAGCCGCCGGGCGGCGCGCAGTACTGCACGTCGAAGCCGTTGATGTCGACGCAGTCGTGGCCGGCCGGACAACCGGCGCCGCATGGGTGGCTGCAGAACGCGGGCGCGCCTTGCACCACCACACACAGCGCGTCGGCCTCGGCGCACTGCTCGTTGAAGACGCACTCGCCACAATACGGCTGGTTGTTCGGCAGGCATTGGCCGTCGAACGGGTTGCACGTCTCGTTGGCCGCGCAGCGCACGCCGGTGCAGCGGTCCTCGCAGGTCAGGCTCTCGGGCACGCAGAACGACACGCTGCCGCCGTTTCCGTCGTCGACGTCGACGCAGAAGAACATGGCCGGGCAGCCCAGCTCGCAGGGCGTGGCGCAGAAGAGCTCGTCGTTGGCGTTGCGCAGGCACTCGCCCTGTCCGGGGCAGGCGCCCGCGTCGTCGCAGGGGTCGCAGAGGCCCTCGGGCAGCGGATCGGCCTCATCGCAGACGTCGCCGATGCCATCGCGATCGGCGTCGGCCTGGTTGGCGTTGGCCGCGGCCGGGCAGTTGTCGCAGACGTCGCCCACGCCGTCGCGGTCGCCGTCGGCCTGATTGGCGTTGGCCCGCGCCGGGCAGTTGTCGCACAGGTCGCCCACCCGGTCGCGATCGGCGTCGGACTGGTTGCGGTCCGCCACCCGCGGGCAGACATCGCAGGCGTCGCCCACGCCATCGCCGTCGCCGTCGGCCTGGTTGGCGTTGGCCGTCGAGGCGCAATTGTCGCAGACGTCGCCGAGCCGGTCGCCGTCGCGGTCCTCCTGGCGCGGATTGGCGATGGCCGGGCAGTTGTCCATCGCGTCGCCCACCCCGTCGCCGTCGGCATCGTTGAGGTCGCAGGCGTCGCCGATGCCGTCGCCGTCGGCGTCTTGCTGCCCGTGGTTGCTTACGCTGGGGCAGTTGTCTACAACGCCGCAGATGCCGTCGTGATCGGCGTCGTTGAGCGGGTCGTTGGGGCATTGGTCGCAGGCGTCGCCCAACCCGTCACCATCAGCGTCTTGCTGCCCGTGGTTGCTTACGCTGGGG
>JAGQJJ010000677.1 GCA_020430675.1 Myxococcales bacterium | reverse complement strand
GTCGACGCCGGCCTCGACCCGCTCGCGAAGCAATGCGCCGACGCCGATCAGGTCGGCGCGGGCGTCGGCCCAGGCGGGGATCTCTTCGAGGTGGCGTTCAACCTCGGCGGCCTCGTCGGGCGGCAACTCGCCGTCGACGTAGCGCTCCAGTCGTTCGAGTTCCTGTTCGTTCATTCCAGGTCCTCCTTCCGCGGTTTGCGCACGCCGGCGCCGGCTCGATCACCGAGCGGATTGCCCGCAGCGTCGAGGTACGGCTTGAGTGCTTTTTGGAGGTTCTTGCGCGCGTGGTGAAGCCGGCTCATGACCGTGCCGAGGTGGCAGTCCATGGTCTCGGCGATCTCTTCGTAGCTGAGGCCCTCGACCTCGCGCAGCAGGATGATGGTTCGATGATTCTCGGTGAGCGTGTCGAGCGCTGCGTTGAGCACCTGACCGAGCTCATCGTTCTCGAATGAGAACCCCGGGTGCAACGGCCGGGTATTGCCGACGAGCGGGGCGACCCCGTCACTCTCATCGCGCCGCTTGTACGTGTCGTCGTATTCGACGTTCTTGAACTTGCGGTGCTTGCGGCAATGGTCGATGCACACGTTCACGACAATCCGATAGAACCAGGTGTAGAACGAACTCTCGCCCTTGAAGCCGTGGATGTTGCGGAGCACCTTGACGAATGCATCCTGCGCAGCGTCCATCGCGTCGTCGGAGTTGCGCAGCATGCCGTAGGCGATGCCATAGGCGCGGCGCTGATAACGGGCGACGAGCAATTGGAAGGCGGCTCGGTCTCCACGCTGACACCGGGCGATGATTTCTTCTTCTGTTGCGTCCAATCGCGGCCTCCGCCACCGACGCAGCCCAAAGGTCTGCATTCACGCCGGGCGCATCTTATGTGAAAAAGACGCCGGGCGCGACGGCGTCTGCCCGGGGGAACGAAAACGACCCCCCTTGTGTTGAAGGTGCTGCATGACTGCCCGCCCGTCCGCATTCGACGCCATCGCCGCCCAGCTTCGCCGAATCAGGCGACGGCTGCGCCTGCGCGCCGGTCTCGCGGGCGCGGGCTGGACGCTGGCGATCGTGGCCGGGCTGGCCCTGCCAGGGTTGCTCGCATTCTCGGTGGGGCTGCCGGTCGCCTGGGGCGTTCTTGTGGTGCTGATGGCCGGTCTGGTGGCGCTCTACCGCACCGTCTGGCGGCCGTGGCGATTGGCGCGGGCCGATGAGACGGTGGCGGCGCATGTCGAGGCCGCCGAGCCCATGCTGCGCGACGGGTTGCTGGCCAGCGTGCAGTTCGGGCGCGAGTGGCCGACCCCGGGGCGCGGGTCGAAGGAGATGGCGGCGCTGCTCGCCGAGAAGGTGGCGGGGCAGCTCGATGCGCTCGACCCGAGCACCATCGGTCCACTGGCGCCGCTGCGGCCCGGTTGGCTGGCGACGGCGGCGGTCGCCGCGGTCTGGGTCATCGCCGGGTTTGTGCTCGGCGAGCCGCTGAGCCGCGGGTGGGCGGCGCTGACCTTTGCTGATGATGCCGCCGGGCCGCGCGAGACCGGGCCGCTGGTCGGTGACCTCACGCTCACGCTGAACTTTCCTCCGCATACCCACCGCGAAGCGCGCGTGGTGCCGAACTCGACGGGCGATCTCGAAGTGCCGAAGGGCACTCGGGTGCAGCTCAGCGCAGTGACGTTGTCGCCCGCGCGCGAGGTCTCGCTGGTGTTCGGCGAGGCGGCGATGCCGCTGCGGCTGAGCGAGGGGCGCGATGTGACCGGCGAGTTTGTGGTCAGCGCGCCGACGGTCTGGCGCTTTGCCATGACCGACGCCAAGGGTCACGCCCTGCGTGAAGGGGTCGAGCGGCGGCTGCGCATCGAGCCCGATCAGCCGCCGACGGTGACGTTGCAATACCCCGATCAAGATCTGGAACTGGATGACCTTCGCGCGGTGCCGGTGGCGTTTGAGGCCCGCGATGACTTCGGGTTGAGCGAGGTGGCGGTGGTCATCGCGTTGGCGGCCGATCCCGAGCACCCGGAGCGCATCGTGCGCGAGGGCGTGAAGGGGGCGCGTTTTGCCGATGATGACACCGTCGATCTGAGCGTGATCAACGCCAAGCCGGGTGACCGACTGCTGCTGTTTGTCGAGGCGCTGGATAACAACGGCGTCGATGGACCGCAGCGCGGGGTCTCGGCGACGCGCACGATCACCGTGTTTTCGCCCCAGGCGGCCCATTTTGAGCTGACCGAGCGTTTGCGGCGCACGGTGGAAGTGCTGCTCGACGCGCTGGCCGATCGGCTGGAGCTGGTCTGGCGGGGCGTTGAAGCGCCGCCGCTCTCAAAGCGGCTGGCCGACGTGCGGGTCTCGACGCGCGAGGCGGCGGCGGCGCTGGAGGGCGTGGTCGATGCGATGGCTGATGATCCGCTCACGCCCGACGAGGTGCGGCTGGCGCTGACCGGGCGGCTGGGCGCGCTGGAAGAGGCCACCGAAGCGGAGAAGGCGCTGGTCGAACCGGCGGGCGCGGCGCTCGATGCGGGCGAAGACGCGGTCATCCGGGCGGCGAGCCGGGCCAACGACGCGGTGGTCGAGCAGCTTGAGCAGGCGATCATCCTGGTGGAAGCCATGGTCGCGCGGCTGGCGCTCGAAGACATGGCGGCGATGGCCGAGGAGCTGAAGGCGGCGCGTGAGGAGCTGCGGGCGCTGATCGAGGCCTACCGGAAGGATCCGAACAACGAGGCGCTCAAGGGCCGAATCATGCGCGATATCGAGCGGTTGCGTGCCCGAATGCGCGAGATGCAGGCGCGCATGGCGCAGTTGCGGCAGAAGCTGCCGGAAGAGTTCCTCAACCTCGACGGGCTCAAGCAGGATGACGTGGCGAAGGGGCTCGATTCGACGCAGAAGCAGCTCGATGACCTGGAGAAGATGCTCGACGAGGGCCGCATCGATGAGGCGCTGGCCGCGCTCGATGAGATGGAGCAGTCGCTCAATGAGCTGAGCGCGTCGCTCGACAAGGACATGCAGGATCTGCAGGACGAGACCAACCCCGAGATGCAGCGGGCGATCAGCGAGCTGATGGATCAGACGCGCGAGCTGATGAAGCGGCAGGAGAAGCTGTCGGCCGATACGCAGCAGCTGGCCGAGGCGCGCGACGCGGCGCAGCAGAAGGCGATGGAACAGGAGTTCGCCGAGCAGATGAAGGCCATCGAAGAGAACGCGGCGGCGATGCAGCGCACGATCGAGCGCATGGCGGCGGAAGACAAGCCGATGATGGCCGAAGAGGACGTCGAGCA
>JAGQJJ010000067.1 GCA_020430675.1 Myxococcales bacterium | reverse complement strand
TGGGCGGCGGCCCGGGCACCTACTCGGCCCTGCTCGCCCAGGCCAACCCCGAGCTCTCGGCCGAGGTGCTCGACCTGCCCGGCGTCGTGGCCATCGCCCGCGAGATCGTGGGCAGCATGGGCGTGGGCGACCGCGTGACCTGCAGCCCCTTCGACTACTACCGCGACACCCTCGCCGGCCAGTACGACGCGGCCCTCATCTCGGGGGTGCTGCACCGCGAGCAGCCGGCCCAGGTGCAGGCCATCCTGGCCAACGTCGCGCGGGTGGTCGAGCCCGGCGGCGTGCTCTACATCAGCGACGTGATGCTCGACGATGACCGCGTTGGGCCCGTGTTCGCGGCCATGTTCGCCCTGAACATGCGCGTGCTGGCCCACGACGGGCGCTGCCATTCGGTCGCCGAGCAGCGCGCGTGGCTCGATGAGGTCGGTTGCAAGGTGACCGACGTGACGCACCTGCCGGCGCCCATCCACTACACGGTCATTCGTGCGGAGAAGCGCTCATGAGCCGGCGGGCGATGTGGTCGCTTTGCGCGGTGGCGCTGGTGGCTGGGTGCACCGAGGGGCGCAAGCCTTGGACCGACACGCCCGACGCCGCGGTGAAGCCGGCGCCGGTGGTCGTCGATGCAGCGGTCGCGCCCAAGGCCCGCAAGCGCGACAAGGTCATCATCCCGCCGCCGATCGTGGCCGAGCCTCGACCCGAGGGCGAGCCGCAAGGTGAGCAGGACTTCGAGAAGCTGTCGCAGGCGGCCGATCAGGGCCATCCGGTCGACAAACCGGGCGCGCCGCCGATCCAGCGGCTCGACGCCTACCGGCTGCGGGTGGGCAAGGTCTTTGTCGACCGCCTCAACCGCTTCGTGTCGGTGCCCGCCCGGGTCAATATGAGCGAGGGCATCCTTGAGTATTACGGCGTGGGCACCAACGGCAAGCTGCACGAGTCGGTGCTGGAGCTGTTCGCCGAGCCGAGCCACCTGCATCTGGGCCTCGTGCTCATCGGGCTGGAGCAGACGGTCTATCGGAAGGACACCGATCCGATGAAGCCGCCCGAGATTGAGCGGCCGGGCGGTGAGGTCGAGCTCTTTGTCGAGTGGACCGATGCGACCACCAAGAAGCCGCGCCGCGAGAACGCCGAGGCCTGGCTCTTCGATCGCAAGGCCAAGGGCGCGCCGCCCCGTCTGCGGTGGTTCTTTCAGGGCAGCACGTTCTGGAACAACCGATACAGCGCCGATATGGACCGCAGCACGCTGGCGCTGATCCCCGACTCCTCGGCGGTCCTCGTGGTCGGCTCGGACGCCGGCAACCCCTATCGCGGCGATGCGCAGGGCTACGAGGTCTTCACCAAGGTCATCCCGCCGGT
The DNA here is from genome assembly GCA_020430675.1 of Myxococcales bacterium. The sequence continues at coordinate 9,717 of JAGQJJ010000067.1, read as the reverse complement.
CGGCACGCCGGTGAAGCTGATCATCGCGGCGGCGGGTGGGCCCGGCACCCAGCCTGGACATCCGTCGCCCGACCCCGCGGCCGATCTGCACGCGCCCGATGAGTTGCCGCCAGCGCCAGCGCCGGGGGGTCCGCCGCAATGATCAGGTCGCGTAGAACCAGCGACCGAAGCGGCGGCCGGGGATGAGCAGCCCCACCGCGACCGCGGCGTAGACGTCGCCGCCCGCCGCCAGGGCGAGCGCGCCGTTGATCAGCGCGATGCCGTAGATGCCTGCCATCACCACGCCGCGCACCGAGCTGGCCGCCGGCGCGGACCAGGCTCGGCGTATCGGGCCGATCAGCCAGAGCCAGACCAGCACGACCGCAGCGGCCGCCCATGGCCGGGGCAGCCAGCCGCCCAGCGCCCAGATCGCCGGCGTGGCGGCCAGGATGAACATCGCCGCAAAAGGCCCTCCCAACTGGGCGCGGGTCGCGCCGTCGACCTCGTAGCGCGAGACGGTGGTGAGCGCGGTGACATAGGCCAACGTGCCCAGCGGGATGAGCAGCATCCATGTCGGCGCGCCGAACCCGAGCGGCGCGAGGCCGATGCAGGCGTTGCCGTAGCGGCACAGCCCCATCGCCGCCGGACCGACCGGCGTGTTTTTCAGCACCGCGTTGTACAGGTACGTCGCTGCGATCGTGGCGCCGACCGCGGCCAGCGCTGACGGGCTGATCCACGCGCCGGTCGCGAGGGCTGTGGCCTGCAATCCGCCGATCAACATCCAGGCCCCGGCCGGAGAGACGCGGCCCGACGGAATGGGCCGCCGTGGCCGCTCGCTGGCGTCGATCGCCGCGTCGAAGACATCGTTGGCCGCCATGCCCGCGCAGTAGACCGCGGCGCTGGCCAGCACCAGCGCGACGGCGATCAACGGTGACGTGGCATGCCCGGCAAATGCGGCGAGCGCCAGGCCGGCGAGCACATCGGCGGGCGCGGTGAAGACCGCGGGGAGCCGGATCAGCTCCAACCAGGGGCGCACGTCAGGCGCCGGCGATCCACCGCAGCAGCGCTTCGTCCTGGCTGACCAGCCGCTGCTCGTCGGTGCCCATCGGATCCTTGAAAAACGGCGCCAGGGCCCTCAGCACCCCGACCTCGCCACGGCGCTGGGCAAGCGCTGCCAGACGGATGAGGTCGAGCACCAGCGGCGCGGCGAGCAGCGAGTCGATGCCGCTCCAGGTGAACTGCAAGCTCATCCGACCCCCGAGGAAGCTGCCGAAGTGGATGTGATCCCAGGCGATCTTCCACTCTTCGAGGCTGCGCACATATTCGATGCGCACCTTCGACTCGGGCGCATAGCCGAGGATCTTGCCGAGCAGGTGGTCCTTCGAGCTGATCTTGGTCGCGCGGTTGGCGGGATTGTCGAGCACGCGTCCGTCGTCGTTGCCCAGGATGTTCTGGCCGAACCACGACAGCACCGGCAGGTTGCGGCGCGTAAACAGCTCGGCGAGCACCGACTTGACCAGTGTCTCGCCGGTCTTGCCATCGCAGCCGGCGTAGACCGCGCCCCGCTCAAGGGCCAGGGCCTGCAGGGCGGGCACCCGGGCGCCCAGACTGGGCGTGAAGTTGATGTAGGCGTCACCGCCTTCAAAGGCCGCCATGGCATAGAGCGCGCTCGCCGGCAGGATGCGCGCGTCGGTCTTCATGGCCGCGCGCAGGGCATCCAGGTTCGCCCACTCCGGCCGGGGCGTCGCCTGCGGTTCGGTGCTGGCGAGGTTCACCACCACCAGCCGCGCGCAGCCGACCTCGTCCCTGAAGGCGTCCAGATCCGCCCGAAGCTGCGCCACTGCCGCCGCATCGGTCGGCACCGCGACCGCGTCATCGGCGTCGCCCTCGACCATCTCGCCCGCGCCGCGAACGACGCCGTGGCGGATGCGCGCATCGACCGCATCGAGCACGTCGGTCACCGTGCCGGCAAGCCCCGGGCGGCCACAAGCAGTCAGCACCGCCTCGGCGGCATCGCGCAGCCGGCCGTGCCGGATTTCATGACCGCCAAACTGCAGCGCCGCCAGCGGTGGCAGCGCGGCGGCGGCAAAAGCCGGTCGCTCGGTCACCAGGCCGATGGGTTTCTCTGCGCCGCTCACGATGGCGGCGTGACCCACCACCGTCGTGCTTGCGATGCTTCCGCGCGCCCCGATCAGCCAGACCCCGATGGTCTCCACCTTCACTCCACTCGTCGCCGAGAGGCCGCCAGGATCGCCCACCCGGCGCGCCCGGTCAAACTCCCCGAGCATGGGGAAAGCCCCTGACATGCCGCTCGGCAGCGCCGCGCCGTCGAGTTGCAGCAGAGGGACATTGAGAATGACAAGGCATCGCGCAAACCGATTGGCCGAGGCCAAGGCGCGAGACGCCGGCGCTACTTGGGGTACCGACAAGTCGAGCAACACCGGAATCGACCAATCGGACCAGCGAGGACTGCCAGAATCAATGTTCACCTGCTGTAGACTTGCCGCCGCGAACACCGGAGGGCTCGATGGCCTACGATGAAGAAGTCGCCGCCCGCATGCGGCGTTTGTTCGGTGACGACCCGCGCGTCGTTGAGAAGAAGATGTTCGGCGGCGTCGCTTTCATGGTGCAAGGCAACCTCGCTTGCGGGGTCAACCGCGACACGATCATCGTGCGCGTCGGCCCCAAGGGCTTCAACGAGGCCATCGAGCAGCCGCATGCCCGCATCTTCGACATGACCGGGCGACCGATGAAAGGCTGGGTGCTCGTCGATCGGCCAGGGTTCGCCGATGACGCAGCCCTTGCGGCCTGGGTCGAACGCGGGGTCGCCTTCGCGCGCTCGCTGCCCGCCAAGGACTGACCGCGCACACAACGCCCGGCTGGCGTCCGGCGGCGCCACCAAGCGGCATTTGCTCAGCGACCGGCCTGCCGGACCCACTCGACATAAGGCGCGTGCGACAACGCGACCTCAACCGGGAGCACCAGCACCTCGGGGATCTCGTACGGGTGCGCCGCCACCAGCGCGGCCCGCAACGCGCCGATCGACTCGGCGCGGGCTTTGATCAGCAAGGTGCTCTCGGCGTCGTCGACCAGCTTGCCCTGCCAGACATAGAAGCTGCGCACGCCGGGCACGATGTTCACGCATGCGGCCAGGCCCGACTCAACCAGCAGCTTCGCCAGCGCGGGCGCCGCGTCGGGCGGCGCATTGCACAAAATGACATGCATCGAATGGCTCCCCGGCCGGGTGCCCGTCAGCGCGATGCGACGGCGTCCGCCCGACCGTGCAGCCGCAGATCGTGATCGATCGTCACCCCCGAATCCAGCGGCATGCGCACCTCAACTTCGCCGGCGACCCGCGTCGCGATGGGCACGCCATCGCGGTACAGCACGGCGTTGCCCGAGAGCGGTGGCACCTTGGCGCCGGGGGAGAGCACGCCGACCAGATTCAGGGGATCGGCCCCGCTCAGGCGCACGTACGAGGGCCCAGTCGCCGCGCGGGCCCGCCGCCGCTCCGTGCGCAAGGCGTCGACCGCCAGCGGCGCGGCGAACTGCTCGCCCGAGAAGCCGCTGACAAAGCGCCCGCCGCGCACGTCGCCGCGGTCTTCAAAGCGCCGCAGCGCCCGCAGTATCTCGCGCCAGGGCGGCAGCGCGACCTCGCGGAAGACCAGATCGCGAAACACCACGCCGTAGCGCCGCAAGAGCCGCAAGGCGGCGCGCTCGGCGTCCAGCGGCGCATCGCCCCGGCGCAGCAGAGCCCAACGGCCACCCGCCAGCCGCCCGGCCTGGGCCGCGCTCGCTTTGGCCCCGCGTTCGAGCACCGAGCGCAGATTGGCAAAACCATCGGCGGTGACCAGCCCGGCGGCGGCCAGCGCCCAGAGCGCGTCGGCGATCTCGGCTGAGGAACGCTTCAACCCGCGCGCCAGCTCGTCGGCGAAGCAGGCGCCGCGCGCGTCGAGCCAGTCGTGCACCGCAGCGGCCACTTCGCCCAGCGGCACCAGCAGCGCCGCGCGGTCGGTGACCGGCTCCAGCACCTCGTCCAGCTCGGCCCGAAGCGCCAGGCCCAGCGGCGCTGCGCGCCCGAAGCCGCTGCGCCCCTGCACGGTGCGCGGCGAGATGCGACCCCAGGCGACCCGCCCGCTCAGGCAAAGCCGATCGAGCCACTCCGGATCGTAGCGCTTCAGCCGCGCCGGAAGCACATGGCGCTCCCACGCCCCCGCTGAGACCTCGAAGCCTTGAAGCTGCTCGACGACCAGGGCCAGCCCCTCGACCCCCTCAAGGCGCGGATCAGCGGCATCGGCCCCGGACGCGACCGGCGCGACGTGCTGCCACGCAAACAGCGACCGCATGAACAGCGCCGCGCTCACCGGCTCGATCTCGCGTCGCAGCCGCGCCAGCGTGCGGCGGTGGATTCGCGCCAAAAGACGCCGCTCGCACCACTCCTCGCCGTCTGCCCCAGGCCGGAAGCGGCCGCGGAACAGGTTGCCGTCGGCTTCGAGCATGGCCAGCGCGGCTTCGACCATGTCGCGGCCCAGGCCCACGCGCTCGGCCATCTCGGCGGCCGAGATGGGCCCGCAGGTCTCCATATGCCCGAGCACCAGCGCCTTCGCGATCGCGTCGAGGTCGTCCGTTGGCGCATCGCGCAACGACGGCGGCGCGGGCGCGAAACACACCGTCGGCGCCAGCGCTGTGATCCACGCCGCGCGCTCGCTGGGCACAAAAAAGCCGCGACTCGGCGCCCCAGGCCACTCGGCGCGGACCACCCGACGCGCCTCCATGAGCTCATCGAGCAGCGGCATCACCTCGGCCGCCCGCGCCTCGGCCTCGGGCCACAGCATCCACCCGAGCAACGCGTCGTGCACCTCATCAGCGTCGCGCAGCGGCGGCTGCACCTCTTCGACCACCGCCGCGATCGCCGCCGCGTCGAGCGCGCCGAGGCCATCGGCCGGATCGACGCGCAGCCGCTGTCGCAGCGCCACTGCGCGGGTGCGGCGCTCCTCGGCCGGCGCGTCGTCGAGAAACGCATACGGATTGGCGTTGATCAGCTCATGGCACAGCGGCGAGGCCTCGACGGTATCGATCGCGTGCACCGTCCGCCGCCCGGCGCGGATGTCTTCGAGCACCGCCCGCAGGCCGTCGACGTCCATGAAGTCGCGCATGCAGTCATCGAGCGTCTCGTTGATCAGCGGATGATCCGGCGGCTCGATGGGCCCGTGCACGTTCTCCTGACACGCCGCCGCGTCGGGAAACACCGCCGCGAGCAGGTCATCGGCCCGCATGCGCTGAATCTGCGGCGGCACCTTGCGCCCGCCCTGCCACCGCGGCACCGCCAGCCCGCGCGTCGCCGTCACCCGCCACCGCGCCCCGAGCAGCGGGGGATTGGTCACCACCGCCTGCCGCAGCACCGGCTCGGCCGTCTCGGGCGTCACGAAGTCGAACACCGACTCGAGCGGAAAGCTGTGCTGCGGGCCCAGCGAGATCACCAGCCCGTCATCGGTGGCCGCCGCCTGCAACTCGAAGTTGAACGACACGCAGAAGCGCTTGCGCAGCGCCAGCCCCCACGCGCGGTTGATGCGGCCGCCCAGCGGTGCGTGCACCACGAGCTGCATGCCGCCGCCTTCATCGAAGAAGCGCTCGGCGATCAGGCGCTCGGCCGTCGGCATCGCGCCCAACGCGGCGCGGCCGGCCGCCAGATAGGTCGCCACCAGCAAAGCGGCATGGGCAGGCAGCGACGACACCCCGGTCAGCCAGGCCGCGACGCCCTCAACGCCGGCCCCCGCGGCGAGCTGCGCCTCTACATCGGCGCGCAGCCGCCCGACCTCGGCCGAGAGCTCGGGCGTGCGTGCCGGCGCCTCGCCGAACCAGAACGGGATCGTCGGCGTCGAGTCGGGCGCCGCTTCCACCCGCACCCGCCCCGCCTCGACCCGTCGAATGCGCCACGGCGTATTGCCGAGCACGAACACATCGCCGGGCATGCTCTCGATGGCAAAGTCCTCATCGAGCGTGCCCACCACCGCTTCGTCGGGCTCGGCGATCACCGTGTAATCCGCCCGCTCCGGGATGGCCCCGCCTGAGGTGAGCGCGGTGATGCGCGCCGCCCGCCGCGGCCGCAGCACGCCGTTGACGCGGTCGTGATGGAGATGGGCCGACGACCGCCCGCGCCGCGTCGCGATGCCTTCGGACAGCATTTGCAGCACCCCGTCAAACGCCGCCCGCGTGAGCTCGGCGTAGGGCATGGCGCCCCGCACGCGCTCGAAAAGTGCGGCTTCGCTGACCGGCGCGGCCGCCGCCACCTCGGCGACGATCTGCTGCGCGAGAATATCGAGCGGCGCGTCGAGCACCCGAATGGCGTCGAGCTGCCCTTCACGCACCGCGCGCACCAGCGCCGCGCACTCGACCGCTTGATCGCGCGTCACCGCAAAGAGCCGCCCCTTCGGCGTCGCGCCCAGCGCGTGCCCCGCCCGCCCCACGCGCTGCAAGAACGTGGCGATGCAGCGCGGAGACCCCAGTTGGATGACCAGCTCGACGTCACCGACGTCTATGCCCAACTCCAGCGAGGCGGTCGCCACCACGCAGCGCAGCGCGCCGGACTGCAGGCGCCGCTCGGCGTCGAGCCGCTTCTCTTTGGCCAGGCTGCCATGGTGGGCGGCCACCGCGTCTTCGCCCAGCCGATCGCCCAACGCCCGCGCCGTGCGCTCGGCGAGCCGGCGCGTATTGGCAAACACCAGCGTCGTGCGATGGGCCGCGATCAACGCCGCCATGCGGTCGTGAACCTGCGCCATATGCGGCTGCGTCGCCAGCGCGCCCAGCTCGTCTTCGGGCGTCTCGATGGCCAGGTCGAGGGGCCGCGTGTGCCCTTCGTCGACCACCACCGGCGGCGACCGACGGGCGCCGACCAGCAGGCGCCCGATGCGATCGATGGGCCGCTGGGTCGCCGACAGCCCGATGCGCGTCGGCGGCGTGGCGCCCGACTCGGCCACCAGCGCGTCGAGGCGCTCCAGGCTCAGCGCCAGATGTGCGCCGCGCTTGTTGCCGGCGATGGCGTGAATCTCATCGACGATCACCGTGCGCACTGGCGCCAGCAGCGCTCGGCCGCGGTCGCTCGTCAGCAGGATGTACAGCGACTCGGGTGTGGTGATCAGGATATGCGGCGGCCGCCGCAGCATGCGAGCCCGTGCGCTGCCCGGCGTGTCGCCGCTGCGCACCGCGACGTGCACCTCGGGCGGCGTCAGCCCGGCGGCGACCGCCGTCTCGCGAATGCCCGCCAACGGGCGCCGCAGGTTGCGCTCGATGTCATTGCCCAGCGCTTTGAGGGGGCTGACATAGACGGTGTCGATCCGCTCGGCCAGCGCGCCTTCCAGCGCGGCGCGCACCAGCCGATCGAGGCACCAGAGAAAAGCCGCCAGCGTCTTGCCCGACCCCGTCGGCGCCGCGATCAGCGTGTCTCGCCCGGCCGCGATGGCCGGCCAGCCTGCCCGCTGCGCCGGCGTCGGCGCGGCGAACTGACCGGCGAACCAAGCCTCGACGATGGGGTGAAAAGCCGGCCGCATGGGCTGACGATACAGATGTTCAGGTTGGGCGACAACCGGATCCGCAACCCTCTTTGCGGCGCGAAACGATTGGCGTATGGTCGCCCATCCTGTCAAACGGCGAGGGCCGGAGCGCGCGATGAGCAGCATGTTCGAGACGGTCGTGGAATTCTTCGAGGCCGACTCGTGGCCCGTGCAATTGGTCAAGGATGACACCGCCCTGCGCACCGCCTTCCAGGGCGAGAGCGGGCAGTGGACGTGCTATGCGCGGGTGCGCGTCGAGCAGGAGCAGTTCGTGTTCTACTCGGTCTGCCCGCTCAAGGTGCCCGAGAACCAGCTGACGCGCTCGGCCGAGTTCCTGCATCGCGCCAACTACGGCATGATCATCGGCAACTTCGAACTCGACTTCAGCGACGGCGAAGTGCGCTACAAGACCAGCATTGACGTCGAGAACGACCGGCTCACCGTGGCCCTGTGCCGCCAGCTCGTCGTGGCCAATGTCATGATGATGGACCGCTACCTCCCCGGCTTGATGCAGGTCATCTACAGCGACGTGACCCCCGTGCAGGCCATCGCCAATATCGAGAAGCACTGACACGGCGTTGCACCCGGTTGAGCGATCCGATCGGTTCGGATAAGTTCAGCTTCGGTGTCAGGAGGGTTGGGATGCAGAGGCGAGCCGGGCCTTTTCTGATGGCTGTGGGCGTGCTCTTCGGGCTGAGCGGCTGCGGGCTCAACGAGATGACCGGCGACGTGATGGCGGCCTACTCGGCCGACCACCTCATCCCCTACGTGATCGAATACGGTGATGTCGGCATGGCCTGCGAGACCGGCGTCTCGATGGGCGCCTTCCTCGCGTCGTTCGGCCGGGTCACCGACGACCCGCATCGCGCCGCGGTGCCCACCTGGGTCAGCGCCGGCCTCTGCGCCCAGGCGGCCGCCTACGAAGAGCAGCTTCGCGTGCTGCGCGCCTTCTACCGCGGCGACGCCAATGAAGCCGCCGACGCCCAGGCCAACGAGCGCCGCAACCACGTCGTCGCTGCGCGTCGCTTCTACGACGCCTACCAACGCACGGTGAAGCAGTACGGCCCCGCCGGTGACAAATGCCCCGAGTTCGATGAGCGCTACGACGAGATGGTCTGGCTCCAGGGCATGTTGGCCGCGGTGCAGGGCGTGCAGCACGATCAGGCGTCATCGATGACCGTGGGCATCCCGCTCGACGTGCCGCGCAAGGTCGAGCGCGGGTTGAAGTGCCTCGATGACACCCGCTGGTGGGGCGTGCCGCAGGCGCTGCGGGCGGCCATCTGGACGACGGTGCCCGGCACCGCGCCCGAGGGCACCGACCCATGGGCGGTGTTGCAGGCCTCGGCCGACAAGGGCGCCAAGGCGGGGGTGCGGCTCGCGCAGGCGGTGCAGGCCCAGGCTGCGTTTGGCGCCGGGCGCACCGATTTGCTCAAGGCGGTCATCAAGGCCCACGCCGCCTCGCTCAAAGAGACGCCGCCGGCGAAGCGCTGGAAGCTGCTCGACGCCATGGCGACGATGCAGATCGAGACGTTGTCCGACCGGTTGTGGACGCAGGCCACGGGCCATCGCACCCCGTTCGGAGAGCTGGGCAAGCTGCCTGACGACGACAAAGGCGGGGCGGTTGAAGACGACGGCGCCTTCGACGGTCTGGAGCTCGAACCGGCCACGCCGCCGGCTCCTTCTGCCACCGACCAGGAGACCTGAGATGAAACTCCACCTCGCCCTGATCTGCGCGCTCTCTGTCGCCGCCATCTCTCCCGCCTACGCCGACGAACCCATCCCCAAGAAGCTGTGCATCTTTGACCCCGCCGGGGTCAACGGCAGCATCTTCACGATGATGAAGGACTATCAGCTCGAAGCCCTGAAATGGGGCATCAAGTTCGAGATGAAGCCCTATACCGATGAAAAGACCGCGGCCGACGACTTCAAGGCCGGCCAGTGCGACGCTGCGCTGATCACCGGCACCCGCGTCCGCCCCTTCATCCCGTTTGGTGGCACCCTCGAAGCCATGGGCGCGCTGCCCGATTACGGGCTGGTGCAGGGCCTGCTCAAGTTCCTGTCCAAGCCGACCTCGGCCAAGGCCCTCGAGAGCGGCGATCGGTGAACCAGGTGTCGTCGACGATCAGATCGCCCTTCACCCGGCGCAGCCCCGCGTCCTCGGCGTCGTCGACGAGCTTCCACAGCGACT
>JAGQJJ010000676.1 GCA_020430675.1 Myxococcales bacterium | reverse complement strand
GCTGCTACGCCCTCGGGCTCGCGCCTTGCCGCCGTCGGCGCCTCGCCCGGCTCGCGACGGGTCCTTTCCCCGAAGCCTGCTCGGTCTCCGGGTCGAACGCGCCGAGCAAACGTATGCCACGAGCCGCGAGCGCGCGCGAGATCAAGCGTCGAGACCCAGCGGATGAAACCGGGCGTGCAGGCGGGCGACCTCTTCGAGCGGCAGCGCGGGCGAGTAATGCCCCTCGAAGCCGGTGGTGCTGACCGCGGCGCACATGGCGTTCACGATCGCCTCTTCGGTGGCTTCGATCGAGGCCTGGTAGACCGGATCCATATAAGCGTCGGCCAGCAACAGCGCCGAGTAGGTGCGATGCCGTGCCTCGCGGGGCACGGTATTGGCGGTGCTGAAGCCGATGATGATCTCGCCCGAACCGTGCGCCGCGTACGAGCCGACCCGGCCGATGCCCAGCGCCACCCGCTTGCAGACGCGGTTGAGCTGGTTCGACGTCAGCGGCGCGTCGGTGGCCACCACCGCGATGATGCTGCCGTACCGCTTGCGAACATCGACCGCGTGCGAAGCGAGCACCCGGCCCATCGGCACCCCATCGATGCACAAATCGACCGCGCGCCCGAAGTTGCTCATCACCAGAACGCCGACGGTATAGCCACCCTCTTCGGCGGCGAGCATCCGCGAGCTGGTGCCGATGCCCGCTTTGAAGCCGAACGAGACCATGCCGGTGCCGCCGCCGACGCAGCCTTCGGTCACCGGGCCCGTCGCCGCGCCGTCGAGCGCCTCGATGACATGATCGGCATCGACGTGCCCGCCTGCGATGTCGTTGAGGAACGAGTCATCGCACTCGCCCACCACCGGGATGACCACATCGTGATGCCGGCCGATGCCCGGATAGCGGTCGATCATATAGCGCACGGTCGCTTCGGAGACCGAGCCGACCGACAGCGTATTGGTCAGCAGGATGGGCGTCTCGATCAGGCCCCACTCCATCACCTGGATGAGCCCCGACATCTCGCCCGCGCCGTTGAGCACGAAGGCGCCGCCGACCACCCGGTCGGTGAAGATATTGCCTTCGTTCGGCTTGATCGCCGTCACGCCGGTCCGCACCGAATCGCCGGCCATGACCGTGCCATGACCGACCAGGACGCCCGCGACGTCGGTGATCGCGTTGTACGGCCCCGTCGGCCGCGCGCCGATCCCGATGCCCAGCTCGCGGAGTCGCTTCCGCCCCGTCATCGACCCCCCTCGGTTGCCGAGCCCCGCCAGCGCGCGAGCGCCGGCGCCAGAATGCGCGCCACCAGGGCCGCGTAGTCGAGCCCGTCGGCCGCCGCGCAGACGACCAGATCGGAGAAGCCCGGCGCCATGCCCGGCAGCGGGTTGCACTCGATGAAGTTGACCCGCCCCTGCTCATCGAGGCGCAGGTCGACGCGGCCCACATCGCGGCAGCCCAGCGACTCGAAGGCGGCCAGCGCCGTCGCGCGCAGCGCCGCGTCCAGCTCGGGGGTGACGCGCGCCGGCACGTCGAGGCGCACCTCGGCGCCGCCGAACTTCTTCTCGAAGCCGTAGACCGGGTCGACCTCGCCCTCGGGGAAGCCGATCTCCATCGGCGGCAGCACATGGGGCACCGGCCCGCCGACCAGGCCCACGGTGAACTCCCGGCCGGGCAGGAAGGCCTCGACCAGCGCCGCCTGGTTGTATCGCTCGACCACCAGCCGCACCTGCTTGCGCAGCGCCTCTTCCGAGCGCACCACGCTGGTGCCGACCACGCCCTTCGAGCTGCCCTCGGCGACCGGCTTGACGATGGCCGGCCAGGTCAGCCACTCGGGCAGCGGCGCGTCGGGGTCGACCATCACCGCAAAGTCGGCGGTGGCGATGCCCGCCTGCCGCACCAGCCGCTTGGCCAGCGCCTTGTCCAGCGTCACCGCCAGCGCCGCCGGATCGGAGCCGGTGTACGGGATGTCGAGCATCTCCAGCAGGGCCGGCACCAGCGACTCGCGCCCGCGGCCGCGCAGGCCCTCGGCGATGTTGAAGGCCACGTCGATGCCCGCCTGCCGCAGCCGCCCGAAGAGCGTGGCGTCGGCTTCGAGCGGCACCACCTGATGCCCGCCCGCCGCCAGCGCCGCCGCCAGCGCGTCGATGGTCTTCGGCGTGTCGAACTCGGCCTCGGCGTCATTCGAACCGTCGGCGCCGGGCTGGCGACGCTTGAGGTTGTAGATCAGGCCCACCACCAGCGGGCGGTCGGTGGCAAACGGCGCTTCGTCGCCCGGCTCGGTGCGCTCGCGGGCCTCGTCCAGCAGGCAGGTCAGCGCCGCTTCGGTCGCCGAGGGTCCGGCGGGCAGCGGCGTCGGCTCGGCGTGCGCGAAGCGGTTGTCGGCGGTGAAGTGCAGGCGGGCCAGATCGCGCAGCCCCAGCGCCGCGAAGGCGGCCTCAGCGCGCTCGGCCAGCGCGTCGGGCACCTCGCCGAGCGTCGCGCCCTCGAGCACATCGACCGCGCGCGTCGCTCTCGCCTCGTCGTCTGCGACCGGCACGCCCGCCCGCGCCACCAGCGCGCGCGCCACATCGGCGTTGGCCGCCACCGCGCAGGCCGTGGGGCGCGACCCGGCATAGGGCAGGTCGAGCGCCTCGCAGACCTGGGCCACAAACGCGGTGCCCTCCGCGCCGCGCGGGCCCTTCGCCGCGATCAGCACCAGATCGGCGCCCAGCGCCGCCAGGCGCTGCACGAACATGTTGGGCGCCAGGGCGGCGTCGACCGGATAGATCACATGGTCGAGACGGTGAAAGGCCTGGGCGAGCGGACCATCGGGGTCGAGGGGCTCATCACAGACGAGGGCAATACGCATTCAGGGGCCTCCGGGGGGTGGCGCGGTGCGGGGAGCGCGCTGCGGATAGCAAGCGAGGTGCCAGCCGTCAAGCGAAGACAGTGTACTCACTCAGGCCCGCAGCGGGGCGAAACACCACAGCGCGAGGTGGGCGGGTGCCCATTTTCTTCCGTCACCGCCGCCGCACCGTCGCCGCCGGGTCGAGGTCGATCTCACCCTCGGTGATGCCGATCGTGCGCGGGTCTTCGTCGCCGAGCAGGTGCCGGCGCGCAAACGCCAGCGCGTAGGTCTCGACCAGGTGAAAGCCCAGATCCTTGTCGAGCGTGGGGCAGAAGCCCAGCGCAAAGGTCTGATGACAGCCGCCGGCCAGCTCGATCCACACCAGGTCGAGCCCCTCGACCAGATCGAACATCGCGCGCAGCGAGTCGGGGTTGTCGGCCGAGCCCGACTG
>JAGQJJ010000675.1 GCA_020430675.1 Myxococcales bacterium | reverse complement strand
GGGCCGGTGCCTGCTGGGCGAAGCGATGCTCGAACGGTCGCGCGGCCGGGCTTCGGGCGCGATCGACCTGTACCAGCAAGCCCGGCAGGTCATGGCCGGCATCGGCGACGCGCACGGCCTGGCCCGGGCGTGGCAGGGCATTGGCGAGCTGACGCTGCGCCACGGGGATCTGGAGGGCGCCGCCGAGGCGCTCGGGCAGGCGACGGCGCTGTTCGACGAGGCGGGCGACCGGGCCGGGGCCAATTACTGCCAGTGGCTGCTCGGCGAGACCGCGCGCCTGGGCAGCGATGACGAACGCGCCCGCCAGCATTTTGAGGCCGCGCGCCGGGGCGCGGTGGCGATGGGCGACACCGCCGGTCTCGGCCGCAGCCACCTGAGCCTGGCGCGTTTGCGCGCCGCCCAGGGCGAGTGGGGCATCGCCTGCGGGCATTACGAGGCGGCGGCCGGCGCGTTTGAGACGGTCGAAGACGCGGTCCGCGCGGCGGCCACCCGCGAAGAGTTGGGCATGCTGGCGCTCGATCAGGGCGAGTACAAGGTCGCCGCCCAGAGCCTCGAACGCGCGCTGGTGCACGTCCTCTCCAGCGGCGATGAGGCGCGCGAGGTGACGTTGCGCGCCAGCCTGGCCTGGGCGCTGTCGGGCACGGGCGAATTCGAGGCGGCCGATGGCGAGCTGCGCTCGGCGCTCAGCCTGGACGCGCAGTCGCCGGTCATCGACGACGACTATGCCCGCGCCCTCGAGGGCGTCGCGACCGTCGAAGCGCAGCGCGGACATGCCGATCGGGCGGTCTACCTGCTCGAGCGCGCCATTCAGATTCACGAGTCACTCGGGGGCGGGGCCGATGTCGAGCGGCTGCGGCGGCTCCTGGTGCGCGTGCCCGTCGGCGGAGCGCGGTGAAGCTGCATCGTCCGATGCCCGGGGACCACGTCGGCGGTCGCTACGTGCTCACCGAGAAGCTGGGCCAGGGCGGGCTGTGCACCGTCTGGGCCGCCGACGACATGCGCGCCCGGCGCGAGGTGGCGCTCAAGTGGTTGCGCGATGAGTATCGGGCCGATGAGCGCTTGCGGCGACGCATGCACCGCGAGGCGCGCGCGGTCGCCCGCCTCGACCACCCGCATATCGTGCGGCTCTACGACGTGGCGGAAGACGAGCGCCTCGGGCCGTTCATCGCCATGGAGCGTCTGTACGGCCCCTCGCTGACCGACCGCCTGGGCAAAGGGCTGTCGCTGCCGGGCCTGTTCGACTTCGTGGACGAGATTCTGGCCGCGCTCGAGTACGCCCACGCCCGCGGCGTCGTGCACCGCGACCTCAAGCCCGACAACGTCGTGGTCACGCGGCGGTCGGATGGCGACGAGACGATCAAGCTGCTCGACTTCGGCTTTGCATGGGTCGAAGACGACACCGACGCGAGCCTGAGCGCCGCGCGCCACGACATCTTCGGCACGCCGACCTATATGGCGCCCGAGCAGATCACCGACGACTACGAGCTGGGGCCGTGGACCGACCTCTACGCCCTGGCGGTGATGCTGTGGGAGCTGGTCTGCGGCGAGCCGCCGTTTTCGGGCCGCAACGGCACCGCGGTGGTGATTCAGCACGTCACCGCGCCGCTGCCCGACTTCTCGCCGCTGCCCACGCTGGACGTGCCGCCCGGCCTCGAAGCGGTGCTGCGCCGCGCGTTGGAGAAGGAGCCCGCGCGGCGTTTCACGCACGCCGACGAGATGCGGCGCGCCCTCACCGCGGCGCAGGCCGGCGATTCGCTCGAACGGGCGGCGACGCGGCCGATCAGCCCGGTGGGCGGCGACATCGAGCCACCCGATCCAGACCAGCTGCCGCTGCTTGGCCGCCTCGAAGCCCAGCGCTGGCTTTGGGACCACGTCGTGCGCGTCTGCGAGGATGGCGTGTCGCAGGCGGTGCTGATCGAAGCGCCCGCAGGCCTGGGTCGGACGCGACTGCTGCACTGGCTGCGCGACGGGCTGCGCGAGGGCGGGTGGATGCTCGCGGGCGTCGGCTCGGCGACCGACGCGGGGGCCCGCGAAGCGTTGCGGCAGGCGCTTGGTGTGCCCGACACACCGCCCGCGGCGACCGGCGATACGCTGCGCGCGGCTTTTGCCCAGCTTGAACTGCCCGCCTCGGACGCGCTCGATGCGCTGGCCGATGTGCTGTGGAGCCCCGAGCGCTCGCCGCGGGAGGCGCCAGGCCGGTTGGAGCGGGCCATTCGCCATCTGGCCGAGCGGCGGCCGCTCTTGCTGGCGCTCGACGATCTGCACCTGGCGGGTCCGCGGTTGCTGCGGGCTTTGGAGCAGTTGCTCTTCGGCCTGGAGCGTCGGCCGCTGCCGGTGCTGCTCGTGCTGACGCGGCGCCTCGGCGACGAACCCTTCGATCCGCACCACGCGGCGCTGGTTGGCGGCTTCGTCCGCCATAACGCCGCCCGCATTGACGCGCGACCGCTCAGCCCGCTCTCGGCTGAGGCGATGACGATGCTGCTGCGCAATGGGTTGGGTCTGGACGCCGCGGCCGCGGCCGCGTTGGCCGAGCGGGCGGGCGGCAACCCGCTCTTTGCCGCGCATGCCGCGCTGTGGCTGCACGAGGCCGGCGCCCTGCGCGCCGATGGCTCGGGCGAGCGGCATATCATCGGCCGCTTCGACCTGCCGACAAACCTGCCCGAGCTGACGCGGGCCCGCCTCGATCGCGTTTTCGATGTGCGCGGCGCGACCCACGAACGGCGGCTGGCCGAGTGCCTCGCCCTGCTGGGCGATCGCGTCGCGCGCGGCATGTTGCCGGCGCTGGCCCGCGCTTTTGACGTCGACCCCTCACGGCTGCTCGAAGGCATCGACGGGCTGGCCGAGCGCGGCGTGCTGGTCGAGGAGCACGACGGGGTCTACTCGACCTCGCACCCGCTGGTCGCCGAGGCGCTGCGCGGCGATGCCGAGCACCGCTCCGACGCGCCGCTGCTGCACGCGCGGCTGGGCGAGGCGTTGCAGATTCGGCATCAAGCGGACTTTGGCCCCATCGCGGGCATCGCTGCCTTGCACTTCTTCCTCGGCGGCCAGCTCGCCGAAGCGACGCACGCCCAGATCGCCGCGGCGCAGCACGCCATGGATTGCGGCTGGCTGGACGCGGCGGTGGCGCGCCTTGAGCACGCGGGGAGCTGGCAGCGCGGGCTGGGCGACGACCACCCCGAGACCGAGCTGGCGTTGCGCCTGGCGTGGACGCGCTGGGCGCTCGTGGCGGCGCAGCCCGAGCGCGCGGCGGTAGAGGCGGGCG
>JAGQJJ010000674.1 GCA_020430675.1 Myxococcales bacterium | reverse complement strand
CCTCAAAGCCGCCTGGGATACCTTCGAGGCCGAGGGGGACGGCGTGCGTCTGGTGCAGTCGGGCGCGCACGCTGGCCAGGCCTTCCGCTTGACGCGGCAGGTTGAGGTGCGCGCCCCGGCGATCGTGCCGTCGGACCACGGCCGCTTCGCCGATTGGGTCCGGTCGGTCCGCCACCGCGCGCGGGTCGCGCTCGAGACGGCCGCCGCCACGGAGGAGTGAAATGGAGCGTGTCTGCGCCGAGTGCCGGTTCTTCCAGGTCTCGGAATCGCGTCCCGACGGCGACATCGGCCGCTGCCGCCTCGACAAGATCATGGGCGTGTTCCGCGACTCGATGCGGGCCTGCCCGTCCTTCTCGCGCAAAGGTGACCCGCTGCCGACGCCCGGGGCGAGTTCGCCTTCTTCGGGCGCGTCGACGCGGCCGCGGCGCGTCGGCACGCCCACCGCGGCGCGCGAGGTGCTGGCAACCACCTTCTCGGCGACTTGGGGCAACCTGAGCGCGCTCAGCCAGAAGCGCACGCTGACCCACCTGCTCGACGCGCTCACGCCCCTGCCGGTCGGCGAGCTGAGCCGCCGCTGGGTGGGCCTGCTGGTGATGAGCCCGGCCGATGCCAGCCTCAAGAGCAAAGAAGTCGAGCTTGAGCAGTTCCTGCACAAGCTGGTGATGATCCGCGACAACCTGCGGGTCATGGAGCAGAAGATCAACGCTCACGAGGGTTTGCACGACGCTGAGAAGATCGACCTGCAGGCGCGGCTGACCCGTGTGCACAGCGCGGCCCTGGCGGTCGGCTCGGGGTGGCTGCCGGTCGACATGCCCGAGAGCGTCGACCCGGACGCCCACGCGATGCTCGTCGATCTGCTGCACGAGGTCGAGCGCCGCCGCCTCGCGCTGCCGATGCCCGCCCTGGGTGATCGTTGGCGCGGGGGCACGGTGACCTATGGCGGCGGGGAGCTGATCGCGGAGGAGCCCGTGGAGCATCTCTTCCACCGCCTCGTGGTGCTGCGCGATCACCTGCTGGCCCTCGAAGCGTCGATCGACGCGCACCCGCATATCGGCCCTGATGAGGCGGGCGTGATGAGCAGCTATGCGCGGCGCTGCTATGGCACGCTGACGACCTTCAACGTGTTGTTCCGCGACCGCGAAGACCATTTCAGCAGCAGTCGTTGACCCACGACACACGCCTTGCGCGTCGGTCGGCAGGCGATGGCGGAGCGGCCATGACATGACCGGCCGCCCCCTCGGACCGGGGTTCCACCTTACGGGCCTTCACCGCTAGTATGGGTCGTCTGAAAAACCGGAGCGCGCATTGTCGACCGTGAATCGATGGATCGCCGCGGTGTTGATCGCCGGGGCGACGCCTTCGGCGCCACTGCTCGCCCATGCGGCGCAGTCGGCGGCCGAGACGCAGTACTACGCAGGCCTTGAGGCGTTGAGAGCCGAGCGCTTCCACGAGGCCCTCGGCCTCTTCGAGCAGGCGCTGGCCGCCGGGGGCAGCGACGAGCTGCGGGCCAGCATCCTGCGGGCCTATGGGCACGCGGCGGGCAAGGTGGTCGAGGCCGACCGCGACCTGGCGTGCCGCAGCGTGGGCTACTACCGCGACTGGTTGATGGCGGCCGCGCCCGACGACAGCAAGCGGGCGGATGTCATGAATGCCATGGGCGACATGCAGCGGCTGTGCAACGCGGACACCGCGCCTGGGCCGGTCAGCGACCGATCGGCAGAGCTTTGGGTTCTTGTCGGCGGCGCCAGCGCCGCGCTGGTCGGGGGCGTCGTCTCGACCGCGCTGATGTTCTCCAAGCAGTCGGATTACGACGCGGCAGCCGCCGACGCACGCCAGGCGGGCAACGCGGCGCGCCAGCAGGCGCTGGTCGACAAACTCGCGGGCATCGACGGCGACATCGAGACGCTGGAGTCGGTGAGCGTGGGCTTCTACGTGGCCGCGGGGCTGATGGCCGCCGGGGCGGCGTGGGTCTGGTGGTCGAGCCCGAGCGAAGGGTCGGCGGTGAGCGTCGCCGTGGCGCCGGGCATGGTAGGCATCGGAGGACACTGGTAATGCGCGCGTGGGCAGTGGCTGCAGGGCTCGGGCTCTGGGCGACGGGCTGCATCGAGAACGGGCCGCTGGTGCTCGCCCCACCGGCCGGCGACCGGGGCGCGGACGCCGCGCCCTTGGCGGACGCAGGTCCGGGGGTCGACGCCGAGGCGGATTCCGGGCCGCCGATGATCGCATGCGCCACCGACGAAGACTGCGCGGGGCTTGATCCGACCGGCCGGGCAGACCTGCGGTGCGTGGGCGCGGTCTGCGTCATCGTCGACTGCAATCACGAGCACCTGGTGGACGCCAACCGGGACGTGACCGACGGTTGCGAGTGCCTGCCCACGCCGGGTGGCGAGGGCGGCCTCTGCGATGACAAGGATGGCGACTGCGATGGTCGGGTCGACGAAGACACCGATCTTCGGAGCGACGTCGACAACTGTGGCGGCTGCGGCGTGCGCTGCGCCGATGGTCTGATGCTGGAAGCGGCGAACATCGAGTCTGTCGTCTGCCGCGAAGGAAGTTGCGGGATCGGCGCCTGTCGTGAGGGGTGGTTCAACCCCAACGGACGCCTCGCGACCGGGTGCCTGTGCGTCGGGCGGGTGCCGGTTGCGCCGCTGCCGCTGGCGTTGCCGGACGATGCGCTGTTCGGACCCATCTTCAACGATGACGAAGGGCGACGCCGTCCGCCGCGAGATCCGTCGTTGGCCTACGATCGCGATGGCACCGGGGTTCTGGTCTGGGGCCGCGTCGGCAACGGGCCGCCGGCGGACTGGGTGATCCGCATGATGCGGGTCGATGCCGATGGCTTCCCGTTGGGGCCAGCGCATACCATCGGGCAATACTCGGTGCGCGGCGACGCTGCAATCGAGGGGGTGTATGCCGTCGGCGGCCGCACCTTCATCGTGCTGACCCACTACGACGACATGGACGGGCACGATCACGTCCACCGCATCCGGGTCTCGTATGCGGGGGTCGTCGGCGACGCGGCGCCGGCCATCGACCGACACGAGTACAGCTTCCCCGTCGACCAATTCGCCCGGGTCGACTACGCGGCGGCGCCGGGCGGTGACGAGCTCTGCGTCGCGTACAGAACGGCGCCGGATCCGGACACAAAGGACCGCGCGATCGTCATGGTGGGGCCGGCGGGCGTCGAGATGGGACCGGGGGGCACGGTGGCCGAGATTCCGGCCATCCGCGACGAGGCCGGTGAGCCCCTGCCGCGCGCCGTCGCGTTG
>JAGQJJ010000673.1 GCA_020430675.1 Myxococcales bacterium | reverse complement strand
GACGCGGAGGTCGACGGCGCGACCTTCGCCGAGGTGGCCTATGCCATCGAGACGCGCGTCGGCGAGCGCTATACGCCGGCGGGCCTTGAGGTGCGGGTCACCTGCCAGGTGCTCAATCAGGTGGGCGAGCCGATCGAAGAGGCCGAGGCGCGGGTCGAGGTCTATCCCGACTCGGGCTTCGAGCGGACCGAGACCGGCCTCATCGGCCATATCGCCCGCGACTATCAGCTGGTCTGCTCGTCGCCCGCGCTCGGCCTGCGCGATCCGACGCCGGCGATCTGGACGGTGCAGCCCGACGCCGCGGCGCGGGTGGTGACCTGGCTGAGCGCCGAAGAGATCGACTCGGGCGGCTCGGTCGACATCGAGTGCGCGTCGTTTGATGCCTTTGGCAATCCCACCGAAGACGAAGCGTTTGGCGTTCGGGTCGATCCGCCGCCCGCGCGGGTGTCGCAACGCGGCATGACGCTGACCTTCGAGAGCGCCGGCACCTTTGCCATCAATTGCAGCCTGCCCGGCGTCGAGGACGCGCCGGCGGTGGCGCTCGACGTGGTGTCGGGGCTGCCGGCGAACCTGTCGATGGTGCTCTTCCCCGACCGGCCCAGCTATCGCGTGGGCAATGTGGTCGAGCTGGTGCCGCAGGCGACCGATCGCTTCGGCAATCCCGTGCCCGAGGCGCCGATCGTGTTCACCAGCGATCCGCCGCTGCCCGGGTTTGGCGCGGGGCGTTTCCGCTGCGCGGCCGAGGGGCGCTACGACTTGCAGGCGCGGGTGGACGGGCCGACCGAAGACGACCGGGAGCTCTCGGTGACGCGGCGCATCCTCGTCGACTTCGGCGGGCCGGGCATCTCTTGCGATCGACCCGAAGACGGCGACTTCATCCAGCGCCCCGAGGGCGGACGCCACGCCCTGGAAGGCACCGTGGCCGACATCGAGGGCGTGGCGTCGGTGATCGTCGACGAGCGCGCCGCCGATCTGCGCAATGACGGGCACTGGCGGGCCGAGGTCGATGTGGACTGGGGCCTCAACGTGCACGACGTGGTCGCCAGCGACGGCGACGACGAGACGAGCACCTTCTGCGCCTACTACGCGGCCGACGCCTTTGTGCCCGAGGACCGGCCGATGCTCGACGCCTTGCAGCTTCGGCTGGGGCAGGGCGCGCTCGACGACGGGCGGCCCGACGCACCGCTCGGCAGCCTGGCCGACGCGCTGCGGCGCATGGTCAACAGCCAGGGGTTGGTCGACACGGTCGATCAGGCGGCGCGGGCGCAGAACCCCATCGTGCCCAATGAGTGCCGGACGCGGGTGCTGGGCGCGTGCCTCTTCCGGCTGGGCGTCGAGTACACGGGGCTGGCGATCGGCGGGCCCAATGACATCAGCCTCACGCTGGTCGACGGCGGCCTGCGGGCGCGCGCGGTCATCCGGGAGCTGAACGTCAGCGCGCAGTTGCACGGCACGCTGGGCAACCGCATCCGG
The DNA here is from genome assembly GCA_020430675.1 of Myxococcales bacterium. The sequence goes on along the minus strand of JAGQJJ010000673.1, from coordinate 1,797 downwards.
CTGCGCGCCGAGCACATCACGATCGACCTGACGTTTGATGTGGGTCTGCGCTTTGACGGCCAGCCCGACATTCGGCTGCGCGGGCTCAACGAGGTCAGCGTGGGCGACCTGGACGCCGACTTCAGCGGCATCCTCGGGTTCTTGTTCGAGCTGGTCTTCGAGGCGTTCGAGGGGTTGGTGCGGCGCACCATCGTCGACGCGCTGCGCGGCTTCCTCGAAGACAATATCGATCAGGTGCTGACCGATTTGCTGGGCAATGTCGACATCGGCGCGCTCAGCCAGGGCTTCGACGTGCCGAGCCTGACGGGGCGCGATCCGATCCGAATGAGCCTCGCGGTGGGACTTTCAACGCTGGACTTCAACGCCGCGCGGGCGCTGGTGGGGGTGAGCACGCGGGTCGACGCGCCGATCGTGATCGCGGATCGGGCGCCCGGCATACCGTTGCTGCCGGGCTTTGACGCGGTGGCGCTGCCCGCCGACCGCACGATCGGCGCGGCGGTGCAGCTCGGCGTGCTCAATCAAGTGATGCACCGCTTGTGGCGCGCGGGTTACTTCGAGGCCGAAGCGGGCGGGCTGGTGGCCAATGTGGCCGGCGATCTGCCCGAGGGCGTCGAGGTCTTCCTGCGCATCCCGCGGCCGCCACTGGTGGTGGGCGTTGATGGCGAGGCGACGGTGCGGGTGATGCTCGGGCCGCTGAGCGCGGGCGTGGTGTATCCGGGGTTCTTCGTCGAGCCGGTGCGCGTGCGGATCGCCGCCGAGGTGAGCGCCACCGTGCGGCTGCAGGGCGAGCGCGATCTGGTCTTCGACGGGGTCGAGATCGAGCATTTCTATCTGGCGCTTGGCGGAGCCGACATGCCGGCGCGGGCGCGCGAGGTGCTCGAAGACACGCTGCGGCGGGTGGTGCAGTCGATGGTCGACCGGGCGTTGAACGATGGCCTGCCGGTCATCCCACTGCCCGAGTTTGTGGTGCCTGATGATTTGGGGCGCTTCGACCTGCCAGCCGGCGCGGGCCTGGGGCTGCGGCAGCCACGGCTCAATGGCACCACCGCGGCGTGGATCCTGGACGGCAACTTCGGTGAGTGAGGGCGGCGTGATGAAGGCGATGGCGATTCTGGCCGCCCTGGCGTTGATGCTCGGGTGCGATGACTCGGCCGGCAGCAAAGGCGCGGTCACCGGCGACACCGGCGGGGCCGATATGGGTCTGGTGGACGACGCGGCGTTGCCGGTTGACATGGCGCGGCCGCGGCGGGACCACGCCGTGCCGGCGGCCGATATGGGCATGGGCGCGGCGACGCCGGCCTATGTCGAGCTGACGCTGGCCCCACGCCGGCCGCTCTACACCCGGCAGGAGCACCCGCAGGTCAACGCGACGGTGTTTGACCGCATCGGGCGCGAGATCCCTGATTTTCCGCTGCGCTTTGACGTGCAGCCGGGCGCTGCGGGCACGATTGACGCTGACGGTCGCCTGACGTTTCTGGCCGAGGGGGCCGGCGCGGTGCGCGGCTGCGTGACCAGCGAGCTTTGCGGGCGCGCCAGTTTCTTTGTGGATGACGGGCCGCCGCCGCTGGTGATCGAGACGCCAGCGCGCGGCGCCATCCTTTCGGGCGATCCGCAGATCGAGATCCGCGGCCATACCGAGGTGGCTGAAAATACTCGGGTCTTCATCAATGATCGGCCGGTCGAGCTCGATGAGCAGGGCGGCTTCACCTACACCATGCGCGCCGAGCTGGGGCTCAATCGCATCGACACCATCGCCGATGACGGCGTGCGCCGGCCGCCGACGCGGGATACCCGCGA
>JAGQJJ010000672.1 GCA_020430675.1 Myxococcales bacterium | reverse complement strand
ATGTCATGCTGCCGGATGCCGACGGCTTCGACGTTTGCCGGACGATCCGTGCCGGATCCGACGTGCCGGTCATCATGCTCACCGCGCGCGGCGAAGAGGCCGACCGGGTCATGGGCCTCGAGCTGGGCGCCGATGACTACCTCAGCAAACCCTTCTCCGCCCGAGAGCTGCTCGCGCGCATCCACGCGCTGGTCCGTCGCGCGCGTGGGCTCGCCGGCCCCAAACGTCCCTGCGCATCGGCGGCCTGGTGCTCGATCCCGGCGCGCGCACCGCGCACCTCGACGAGGTGCTGCTCGACCTGACCGGCTACGAGTTCGATCTGCTGCACGCGCTTGCCGAAAACGCCGGCCGCGCCCTCTCGCGCGAACGCTTGATGGAACTGGCCCGCGGCAACGCCGAAGAGGCCTTCGACCGCTCGATCGACGTGCACATCTCGCGGTTGCGCGCCAAGCTCGGCGACGATCCGCGCCAACCAGCCCATATCCGCACCGTGCGCGGCGTGGGCTATCAGTTCATGCGCCCCACCGCCGTCGGGGGCGCGCGATGAGGCGACGCCGACCGCGGCGCCTCTTCTGGCGGGTCTACCTGCACGGCGTGATGCTACTTCTGATCGTCTCGGCGAGCGTCACCGGCGTCGCCGTGCTGCTGCACGACGGGCCCCCATGGCAGCAGGCCAAGGCGCGCTTTGTCGAGCTGATGGCCATGACCGCCGACGGTACGCCGGCCGAGGTGCAGCAACGCCTCGATTTGCTGAGCGAATCGCTGCACCTCAATCTGGCCGCCTTCGACGCCGACGGGCGGGTGCGCGCCGAATCAGGGCCTCGCCCGCCCGCCGCCTTGACCACCGATGAGCCCCGCGTGCCCCAAAGCGGCGCGGTCGACTTCCATCGCCGCAGCGCGCTGATCTTCGCGGCGCCGACCCGCGACGGCGGCTATCTGCTGCTCGCCACCGAAAACGGCGGCACGGGCCGACTGATCGGCAGCGTCGCCGTCGTGCTCTTGGCGCTCGCGCTCTTGACCGTGCCGCTGACCCGCCTGGTCATCCGGCCCCTCGAACGCCTGACCGCCACCGCCCGCGCCTTGGGCCAGGGCGACCTCGCCGCGCGCACCGGCCTTCGCCGCCACGATGAGGTCGGCGAACTGGCCCGCGCCATGGACGAGATGGCCACGCGCCTGCAGGGCATGGTGCTGCGCGAACGCGAGCTGCTCGCCGACATCAGCCATGAGCTGCGCACGCCGCTGGCCCGCATCCGGGTCGCCTTGGAGCTTCAGGCCGAAGACGGCGGCCTCGGCCCGTACCTCGAAGGCATCGACGACGACCTCGGCGAGTTGGAGGGCCTCATCGAGGACGTGCTGACCAGCGCCCGCCTCGACCGACAAGCCGGCGGCGCAGGTTTCACACTGCAGCGCGCGGCCCTCGATCCCGCCGCTCTGGCCGATGCGGCACAAACTCGATTGGCGCGGCGCCACCCGTCACGAACGCTGCTCATCCAGCTTGCCGACGACCTGCCCGAAGTCCAGGGCGACGCGACCTTCATCCGCCGCGTGATCGACAACCTGCTCGACAACGCCGCGCGCTACGGCGACGCCGAAGCGCCCATCGAACTCGGCTTCGGGCGCGACGGCCCTGATCTCAGCGTCGAGGTCAGCGATCGTGGCCCTGGCCTGAGCGAAGCCGATCGCGCCCAGGTCTTCGAGCCGTTCTATCGCGCCGAACGCAGCCGGGCCCGCCACGCGGGCGGCGTCGGCCTCGGCCTGACGCTTTGCCGACGCATCATCGACGCCCATGGCGGGCACATCGCCGCCCTCTCCCGCCCCGGCGGCGGAACCACGATGCGCTTCACCCTGCCCGGAAGCGCCTGACGTCTCAAATTGCGAGCAGAACCCGGGCAAAGTACCCGCTGCGAGCCGCGCGAGGCGCCGTCAGCGGCAAGGCGCGAGCCCGAAGGCGTAGCAGCGCTACGCCGAGCGGTGAGGAACGCGGCCGATGGCGGCGCCTCGGCCGGCGCAGCGGGGGACTTTCCCTGGGGGCTACGAGGGGGATCGCCCGCGGGCGAGGTTCAGAACCGGACGCCGGCCTGAAGATTGAGGGCAACCTCGTGCGCGGCCTCAACCGTGGCTGCTGGCGCCCGACCGGAGTCGCCGGGCGCGCGCCGCACCTGCACATCGGTGGTCTCGGCCGCCGAGAACGGGCGGCAGTACTCCACCGAGGCCAGCACACTGAACACACCCAAGTTGAGCTGAAGGCCCGCCTCGGCGTCGGCAAAGCCCTGCTCATCGGGCCGATCATCAACCAACAGCGCGCTCTTCGGGCACTCATCGCCGCAGGTGAACTGGACCGATCGGCTCAAGGTATGCCGATAGCCCACATGCGCCGCCACGACTGGGGTCAGCCGAATCGGCAGCCCCCACCGCACACCCGCCGCCACGCCGGTATGCGTCGACTCGGCCACCTGCTGGCCATACGATCCCGTCACCGCGTCGCGGCCGAGCGACACCTGCAGCTCGGCGGCCAGCATCGACAGCACCCAGTACCCGGTGGTGACCTCAAAATTTCCGTTGTCGCCCAGTTCGCCCGCCGCGGACGCGCCCGGGAAGACCACCTCGACGCCCGCGCCGACATAACCGCTGCGATCGCGCCCGTCGAGCTGCCACCAGACATCTTCTCTGGCGTCGTCGGCCAATGCGGGGGTGGAGAGAAAAACGACGAGGAGGATCGCGGTGAGGCGCGCAGCGTTCATCGGCCCCCCCTTGTTCGCAACGCCAGGTGAAGACCGGCAGATCGGACGCGCAACACCAGGGCGAAGGCCACCGGCACCGCGGCACCACTCTGCATCTTGGGCCTCCCTGTCAGGCGCGTCGACACGACGGAACTGTGCGTTCCATCTGCTGACAATGATGTTCCTCTGGGCAGTTCACGTCCAGAACATTCCCGGATCCGTTTGAATTCAGCGGGTTTGGAGGAACTCCATCAAACGCGCCCGCTCGGTGTCGTCCAGCATGTCAAAGGCGGCCCGGCTGGCCTCGGCCTCACCTTCATGGGCCGCGATCGCCGCTTCGATCGTCGCCGCTGAACCGTTGTGCATGTAGGGCGCCGTGTCCCGCAGGCCCCACAACGGCGGCGTGCGGAACTGGGCCATCGTCGCTTCGCCATCGGCGATACCGGGCATGTCGGACGGCCCGACAGCGTGCAGCAGCATGTCAGTATAGGCCTCGGGGAAGCCCTCGGTGCCGGCCAGCCGCGGTACGTGACAGTCGGCGCAGCCGACGCG
>JAGQJJ010000671.1 GCA_020430675.1 Myxococcales bacterium | reverse complement strand
GAACGTGCCGCCGCTTGAAGAGGAGCTGGACGCGCTGCGCACCGCCAGCTCGGCGGCGGGGCTCGAGGGCGCGGGCTCATTCGGCACCGGCCGGGTGCGCGCGCAGCGGGCGGTCTCGCTCTCGGAGCAGCTCGTCTTCGAGCGCCTGAAGCTGCAGCGCGACGCCTTTCGGCGCGATCTGGTCGTGTCGCTGGAGCGCATGCTGACCGGCCAGCCGCCGCCGCCCGAGTTCACCGCGCGCTACGACGCGCTGCTCGACGCCGAGGCCCACGCCGCGCGCGACGCCGATCTGGAGACGCGCTGCGACGGCTGGCGGCGGGCGCAGACCGAGGTGCAGGCCGAGGAGGCGCCGCCGGCGCTGGCCGATAACAAGGCAAAACTGCTGGCGATTTATGGCGAGCTCTCCGACCTGTGCATGCGCGAGGAGTGGGTGCTCGACACCGACGCGCGGCTGGCCGAGATCGCGCGCTTTCATCTGGCGCGGCTGCAGATCGGGGCGCGCAGCGTGTGGTGGTATGCGTGGCGCGCGGTGGTCAGCCTGCTCATCGCCGCGGTGCTGCTGCTGTTCTCGCGCTGGCTGGCCCGCATCACGCGGCGGCTGGCCGGCCGCAGCGCCGATGAGCCCGATGCGACCGGCGCGATCGACCCCGGCGCGGCTCTGCGCACGCGGCTGCTGCGGTTGCGGCGCGTGCTGGCGCTCGGCGCCTACCTGGCCGGCGTCTCGGCGCTGTGGCTCGGCGTGGGCATCCTCGCCGCCAACCGCATCTGGGATCTGCACCTGGCGCTCGACGGGCTGATCGATTGGGCCGGCCATCCCATCTTCTTCATCGGCAGCAGCAAGATCTCGCTGTATTCGATCGCGCAGATCATCGGCTGGACGGTCGCCGCGGTGTGGCTCGGCCGCCTGCTGAGCCGCTTCACGCATGACCTGCTCGAACACTTCGCCATCCAGCGCGGGCTGCGCGAGACGGCGGGCACGCTGACGCGCTATCTGACCATCGTGGTGGGCATCGCGGTTGGCCTGTCATCGGCCGGGGTCGGCCTCGGCGGTCTGGCGGTCGTCTTCGGCGTGCTCGGCATCGGCATCGGCTTCGGCTTGCAGCAGATCGCCAGCAACTTCATCAGCGGCTTCATCATTCTGCTCGAACGCCCGATTCGGAAGGGCGACTTCGTGCAGATCGGCGACATGATCGGCGAGGTGAAGGCGATTCGGGCGCGGGCGACGACCATCGAGACGCGCGATGCGGTGACGGTGATCGTGCCGAACAGCGAGTTTGTCACCGACCGCGTGATCAACTGGACGCTGGGCGCCGACGAGCGCATCCGGTCGCAGGTGCACATCTCGGTGGCCTATGGCAGCGACGTGGCCAAGGTGCGCGCGCTGCTCACCGAAGCGGCGCGGGCCCATAGCGGCGTGCTGACCTGGCCGGCGCCCGACGTGCAGCTCGCGCAGTTTGGCGACAACGGCATCCACTTCATCCTGAACTTCTGGACGCGGCGCATTCGCACACTGCCCGCGCTGACAAGCGACCTCAACGGCGCGATCGAAACGGCCTTCCGCGCCGAGGGCATCGAGATTCCCTTCCCGCAGCGCGACCTGCATGTGCGCACCGCGGCGGGGCTGACAGCGGCGGCGAAAAAGCCGGCGCCCGAGGAGGAGACGCCATGAAGCGCTGGCCGCTCGGAGTCCTCTGGGCCTTTGCGGTGATGTATGTGGTGGTCGGCGTCGGCTTCATCGTCGACACGCCGGGCCTGTGGACGCATGTCGGCGTGCCGCTCGGCACCCCGAACGCGCTGGTCGACGTGCGCGCCATCTACGGCGGCCTCGACCTGGGCCTGGGCCTCGCGCTGGTCTACTGCGCCCGCACGCCGGGGGGGCGCACAGCGGGACTGGCCATCAGCGCGCTGACCTTCGCCGGCATCGCGCTGACGCGCAGCGCGGGCCTGCTGCACGATGGGGTCGAGGGCAACCTGCCGTTCGGGTTGCTGACGATCGAGGCCAGCGGCGCGCTGATCGCCGCGTTGGCGTGGCGGGCCCAGGCGAGGTTCGAACGCGCAACCCGCTGAATTCAGCGCACAAACAGACGAAACGACCGCCAGGCGTAGGGGTGGGTCTCGCGCAGCGCCAACGCGGCGCGGGCGAAGGCGGCTTCCATGTCCGCTTCGGGCGGTGAGCGGTCGCCGTAGAACGCGGCCGAGAACGCGGCGGCGGCGTCATCGGTCACCGCGCGGGTGACGCCAATGACCGCGGCCGAGCCGGCGAGCAGGAAGGCGGGCGCGAAGCTCATGCCGCCGCTGGTGCCCTCGGCGCTGGTCAGGCCGGTCTGGCAGCCAGCGAGCACGGCGAGACGGGGCACGGCGCCTTCGGTGAGCACGTCGCCCAGCGTCAGCGCGGTGCCGCCAGCGAGTGGCAGGCGCGCGGCCCACGGATCGCCGACCTCGGCCTCGCCATGCCCCGCGTAGTGCAGCAACGCCGCGCCGGCGATGGCCCGCCGGACCGCCACCGCGTCGGCCCGTTTGCCGAGCAGCGCTTCGACCCGCCAGCCGCCCCCGGTCAGGGCCTTGGTCGTGGCCTCGGCCTCGGCGCGCGCGCCTTGCAGGTTCTCGGTGGGATCGCCGATGACCACCGCCGTCTTGCCTTGCGTGGGCGTACGCGCCGGCAGGTCGAGGCCGTAGACCACCGGCCGGTGGGCGATGAGCGGCTGGCCGCGCCAGGGCAGCGCGTGCAGGTCGAGCGGGGCCAGTCCGCCCGCCGGAAGCAGGCGTAGCCGGCGCGCCCCGGGCAGACGCTCGGCGAGCGCGTCGCCCAGTGGGTCGAGCAGCGCCGCGCCCTGGGCCTCGGGCGGGGCATCGGCGGCCACGGCGCGCAGGCGCACCGCGACCGTGGGACCGCCACCGGCGATGAAGCCGATGACGCCGCGATCGCTCTCGAACCAGACCAGCAGCCGCTCGTCGGGCGCGGGTGGCAGGCAGACGAAAGGCGCTTCGGCCTCGGCCAGCGCGGCAAACGCCTCGTCGAGCCGGGCGCGCAGGGTCTGCTCGGCGGCGGCGCGGCGGGCGCGATGGGCCTCAAGCTCGACGACCGTGCGCCCCCAGTCCTCGGCCACCTCGGCGTCGAGCGTCGCCCGCGCCCGCCGATAGCCGCCCAGCGCGGCTTCAAAGCGCGCCCGGGCTTCCGGCGACAGGTTCTCTAGGCGACCGCGCCGGTCCAGGGCGCGAAGCTGCCGGCCGCGGGCTGCGCGCACGGCGCAGAGCGCGTCATCGGGCCGCCCA
>JAGQJJ010000670.1 GCA_020430675.1 Myxococcales bacterium | reverse complement strand
GTGCGCGCGCTCGATGGCGAGATGGGTGCGACCGAGGGCCGCTCGGGCGCCATCGAGCAGCGCATCAGCGAAGCCGAGGGCGTGCTCGTGGGCGACATCCAGCTGCATCTGCGCGCCGCCGAGCTGCGCACGCGCGTCCGCCTCGATCCCGGCCAGCTGCTGGTGCTGGGCGAGGTCGGCGTCAACGCCGCCGACTTCGGCGCGCGGCCCAACGCCGAGGGTCCGCTGCCCGTCGAGCAGCTCTACGTCATCGTGCGCGCCGACCTCCGATGAGCCCGGCCCCCGACGGGGGCGAAGCGGCGCTCGACGAGGCCGCCCTCGAGGCGCTCTACTCGCGCCTTCTGGCGCCCCTGTACAACGTGGCCTACCGCTGGGTCTGGCACCGCGAAGAGGCGCGCGATCTGGTGCAGGAGGCGTTCGTGCGGCTGTGGCGCATGCGCGACCGGGTGCGCATGGAGACCGTCGAGGCGCTGGTCTTCCGCATCACCGTCAACCTCGCCGCCAACCGCCGGCGCCAACGCAAGGTGTGGCAATGGGTCACCCTCGACGGCGTGCGCGGGGCGAGCGCCGCCGCGGCCGCTGAAGAAGCGCTGACGCGCGCCGAAGAGGTCACCGGCCTTCGTGCGGCGATCGACGCGCTGCCCGAAGGGTTGCGCCGCGTCCTGGTGCTCTGCGACCTGGGCGGCCTCAGCTACGAACAATGCGGCGCCGTGCTCGGCATCCCCGCCGGCACCGTCGGCAGCCGCCGCAACACCGCCCTGCGCCGCCTCGAACGCGCCCTCGGGGCCACAGGGGCCCGCCCATGATCGATCTGCGTCTCAAAGTCGCCTTGCGGCGCGCCATGCGCAGCGCCGTCGCGGAGGTCACGCATGACTGACCTGCACTTCCAACGCCTCGATCCGCCCCCGGGCGGCCTCTTTGCGCTGCGCCGCCGCCTGCGCGCCGAGCGCCAGCGCCAGCGGCGCCGCGTGGTCATCGGAGCCGCCATCGGCAGCCTCGCCGCCGCCGTGCTCGCGCTGTGGCTGCTGCCCACCCAACCGCCGCCCGCCCGCATCGCCAGCGACCACCCGGCGCTCGTGCAGCTGGGCCTCGCGCCGTTGCCGAGCCAGCCCGTCGAAGTCATCGGCGGCGCCGCGCGCCGCGTCGAAACCGGCCGAGCCGACGTGGTCTTCTACCTGGTCGACGGGCGGTAGGGGCCTGGCCAACTTGCGGCGCGCCCCGACGTGCCCATGGTTCTCCGCGAATCGAATCGACGGAGGTTCCATGTTCTTCGACCCCCTCTACCTCGCCATCATGGGCATCGGCCTGTTGCTGAGCCTGGGCGCCCAGTTCTGGGTCAAGAGCGCCGTGGGCAAATGGGCCAACGTGCCCACCGGCCGTGGCATGACCGGCGCCGACGTCGCTGCGGCCATCCTTGAGACCGAAGGCATCCACGACGTGCAGATCGAAGAGGTGCCGGGCACGCTGACCGACCACTACGACCCGAGCAGCAAGACGCTGCGCCTGAGCCCGCAGAACTTCCGCGGCCGCTCGGTCGCCGCCGCCGGCATCTCGGCCCACGAGGTCGGCCATGCCATCCAGCACCGTGACAAATACGCGCCCATGCAACTCCGCCAGACGCTGGTGCCGGTCGCCAATATCGGCACCGGCCTCGGCGTCTGGCTGGTCATCATTGGCATGGTCATCAACTTCAGCGGCCTCGCCCTCGCCGGCGTGGTGCTGTTCGGCGCCTTCGTCGCCTTCACGCTGATCACGCTGCCGGTCGAGATCGACGCCTCGCGCCGCGCCAAACGCGCCCTCGCATCCGGCGGCTTCCTGAGCAGCCGCGAGGCGCAGGGCGTCAACGCCGTGCTCGACGCCGCCGCCGCCACCTACGTCGCCGCCGCGCTCACCGCCGTGCTGCAGATGCTCTACTGGCTCTACCGCCTCGGCCTGCTCGGCGGCAACAGCGACGACTGAGCGTTCACGTCATCCGCCGAGTTGTCGGGCGAGAAACGCGCCGTACATGACGACGCCGAGCCCATTGGCCACCGCACCCGCCCAGTGGCTGTGGCTTCGCGGCGAATCCCTCAGCGCGCGCGCGTGATTCAGACCAAAGCACAGCGAGAGGATCGCCAGTCCGGGCAGCACGGCGGACTCGAGATTCGCATCCGCCGCCAGTACGCCACCGAGTGCCACGAAAACACCGAGGTTCCAGATGGCGATCTCGTTCTGCCAGCCCATGTTTCGGCCCCAGGCCGAGTTCTCGGCGAACCAGCGCTGCAACACCGATTGCATGACAAATGAGCCGGCGAAGCCAACCATCCAGACGATGACCAGGAAACGGGCGGTGAGAAATGTCATGCGTCGGCCACCTGAAACATGACCGCGTTGACTTCAATCATCGCGCGATGAGTGACCGAAGCTGATCGAGAGCTGGAAGCGGCCTTCGCCCTGCACCGGACCGCTGCCGATGCCCACCGCGCCGCTGAACGACAGGTCGACCTGGGCATCACCCACGCGACGCGAGTAGCTGATCGATGGCTGCAGGTTGAACTGTGCCATCAACTGCTGCACATCGGGCGCGATGCGCAGATTGGTATTGGCGCCGAGGCCCGCGCGCCAACCGTGGCCCAGGTCGCCGGTGGCGCTCATGCCGGGCGCAATGCCGATGGTCGGCACGTCCTGCGCTTCACCGGGAATCGGCGAGGACGAGGTCAGCCCGAGCCGAAGCTGGAAGTCGCCGCTGTCGAAGACCTTGAACATGGGCAACTGGCCAGCGAGCCCGCTGATCCGCGCCATCGGGCTCCAGTTGTCATTGCCGAGGCCCTGCTGCAAGCCATAACCCAGCGCACCGCCAGCGAGCGCGACCACCAGGTACCAATGGTCAGAGGCAAACTGCGTGGCCTGGCTCTGCAGGTCCTTCACCGCCCGCGTATTGGTCAGCGCGGTCTGCAAAGTGCTCGTCAGAAACGAGAGCGCCATCTCGGCATCGCTGCCGTGGGCCTGCTGGCGCATGGTCTGAAGGATATGGTCGCCGAAGGCCGCGTTGCCGCCTTGTTGCAGCTCGCCCGCATGCTGGGCCGTCCAGTTGGCCGCAGCCTGGGACCACTGATGCAGGAAGTCCTGCAAGAAGCTCTCATCGTGCGGCGCGTAGCCATCCCATCGCCCACGGAACTGGCGTTGCCACTCGGCGGTGAACTCGTTGGGATCGCCCGAAGGCTGTTGGCTCGCGGCGAACTCGGTGACCGCGCTGTCGAGCGCCGCGGCCTGCGCCGGGTCGACCTGCAGGCCGGAGCCGCT
>JAGQJJ010000669.1 GCA_020430675.1 Myxococcales bacterium | reverse complement strand
CCGCCGGTCATCGTGCATGTGCCCATCGCCGCCGAGCAGCCGGCCGGCGCGCCGGTGCACGTCGCCGCGACCGTCACCGACGCCGACAGCGCCGTCGACCGCGCGGTGCTCTACTTCCGCCGCGCCGGCGACCCGGGCTGGCTGACGGTGGCCATGGCCGCCAACGGCGACGCCTACACCGCCGACATCCCCGGCTTTGCGGTCGGCGCGCCCGGCGTGCAGTACTACATCGAAGCCGTCGATGCCTCAGGCAACACCGCGCACAGCCCGGTCGGCGCGCCGCAGGTCGCCCACCTCTTCCCGGTCGCCGACCCGCGCGATGAAGAGCCCCCGGTGATCGTGCACACGCCCATCGCCGATCAGTTGATGGCCAACGCCGAGGTCCTCGTCACCGCCCATATCACCGACAACACCCGCGTCCGCGGTGTCACGCTGAACTTCCGTCGCCAGGGCGATGGCAACTGGCTCAGCGTGCCCATGCCTTCCATCGGCGATGACTACGCGGCGCGCATCCCGGTGTTTGTGGTCGCCCCGCCCGGCGTCGACTACTACCTCGAAGCGGTCGACGTGGCCGACAACACCGCCACCCATCCAGCCGGCGCGCCCGCCATGTTCCACCGCTTCAGCGTGCCCGGCGAGCCGCTCGACGAAGCGGCGCCGGTCATCGAGCACACCCCGGTCGACGACGGTCAGGACGAGGGCGTGGCGGTGACGATCGAAGCCTTCATCACCGACCAGTCCGGCGTGGCCCGCGCCGAGGTCGTCTTCCGCCGTGTGGGCGACCACGACTGGGTCACCTTGGGGCTGGTCGACCAGGGCGACGACTTCTTCGCCGTCGATCTGCCCGCCCGCCTCGTGGCCCCGCCGGCCATGCAGTACTACCTGCACGCCATCGATGGGGGCCAGGGCTTCGACGCCTTCGATCCGCCCGGCGCCACGGAAGAGGTGTACCGCTTCACGGTGATCGAGGCCGATGAAGACGGCCCGCAGATCGTGCTCGACGCTGTGCCGGCCAACGTCTCGGCGGGCACCCCGTTGCCGGTTGCCGCCCAGGTCACCGACCCGAGCGGCGTCGCCCGCGTCGAGCTGCGCTACTTCAGCGAAGCCACCGGTGGCTGGGTCGCCGCCGAGATGGCCGCCGACGAGGGCGATCGCTTCGTCGCCGTCATCGCCGGTGCTTTTGTCGTCGAGCCGGCCGTGCGCCTGTTCGTCGAAGCCGAAGACGCGCTTGGCAACGTGTCGACCGTGCCCGGCGCCGGCAGCGATGATCCCATCGAGGTCGCCGTCGAAGCCGAGCGCGAAGAAGACCCGCCGCTCATCGTGCACAGCCCGGCCAACAGCGGCGAGCAGGGCGCGCCCCTGCCCATCAGCGCCATCATCACCGATGCCAGCGGCGTGGCCGACGCGGCGGTCCTGTTCCGCGAGGCGGGCACCGATGACTGGATCGAAGCGGCCCTGCATCGCGACGGCGACACCGACCGCTTCATCGGCACCATTCCCGCCATCGCCACCCGCGGCGAGGCGATCGAGTACTACCTGACCGCCGCCGACACGCTGGGCAACGCCGCCGTCGACCCCGGCGACGCACCCGACACCTATTACTCGGTCATCCTGCGCGCCACGATCACGCCCGACGAGGGCCTGCCCGAAGACATGGGCCCCGCCGACGAAGACATGGGCCCCGATGAGGCCGATGGCATGATGATCGAGCCCGACCTCGGCCTGCCCATGCAGGACGGCGGCGTGGGCGGGGGCGGCAGCGACGACGGCGGGTCGAGCGGCTGCGCTTGTGACGCGGCCAACGGCGGCTCGGCGCCATTTGCGTGGTTCTTTGTGGCCTTGCTCGCGGTGCCGGTCGTGCGCCGCCGACGGAGGATCTGACATGGCATACGACGTCAAGATCACCAACGGCACCCTGATCGATGGCACCGGCGCGCCCCCGCGGCGGGGCGACCTCGGCGTCCGCGGCGGCCGCATCGTCGCCGTGGGCGATTGCCCCGACAGCGCTGCGCGCACCCTTGACGCCGAGGGCGCCATCGTCACCCCTGGCTTCGTCGACATTCACGGCCACTACGACGGCCAGGTCTCGTGGGACGCCGACCTCGCGCCCTCGTCGATGCACGGCGTCACCACCTGCGTCTTCGGCAGCTGCGGCGTCGGCTTCGCGCCGGTGCGCAAGACCGATCGCGAGCGCCTCATCCGCTTGATGGAGGGCGTCGAAGACATCCCCGGCACCGCGCTCGCCGAGGGGCTCACCTGGAACTGGGAGAGCTTCCCCGAGTACATGGATGCCATCGATGGCTTCCCGCATGCCATCGACTTCGGTGTGCAGGTGCCGCACGATGCCTTGCGCGTCTACGTCATGGGCGACCGCGCCGTGGCCAACGAAGCGGCGACCGACGATGACATCGCCGCCATGCGCAAGGCCGTGCGCCAGGCGCTCGAAGCGGGCGCGGTCGGCTTCTCGACCGGCCGCTCCGACAACCACCGCTCAGCCGACGGTGATCCCACGCCCGCCTCAGAGGCCACCGCGCGCGAGTTGGAAGGCATCGCGGGCGCCTACCACGGCCTGGGCCACGGCGTCTTGCAGGCGGTCTCTGACTTCGACATGGCCACCGGGCTCGATCGCTTCACCCCCGAGTTCGACATTCTGGAGCGCATGGTCGCCGCCGCCGACGGCCACGGCCTGTCGATCTCGACCATGCAGCGCGACCGCGACCGCGAACAGTGGCGCCGCATCATCGCGCGCGCCGAGCAGGCCAACGCCAAGGGCCTCAAGGTGCGCCTGCAGGTCGCCCCGCGAGGCATCGGCGTCATCCTGGGCCTGGAGGCGACCTTCCAGCCTTTCATGGGCTTCCCGTCATACAAGGCCATCTGCCATCTGCCGCTCGCCGAGCGCGTCGCTCGCATGCGCGACCCGGCCTTCCGCGCCAAGATGCTGACGGAGAAATCCGACCGCGTCTCCGGCGATGGCAGCGCCATCCCGCCGTTGGCCGACGAGCTGCTCAGCCTCATCGAGTTTGCCGCCATCCGCTTCTACCGGCTGGGCGAGTACCCGAACTACGAGCCCAAGCTGGAAGACAGCTTGTGGCATGAAGCCAAAGCCACCGGCCGCACCGCGCTCGAAGTCCTCTACGACACGCTGCTAGAGCGTGATGGTCGGCAGCTCCTGTACTTCCCCATCTTCAACTACACCGACTTCAACCTCGACAACGTACGCGAGATGCTGACCCATCCGCTGGCGCTGCCCGGGTTGAGCGACGGCGGCGCCCACGTCGGCACCATCTGCGA
>JAGQJJ010000668.1 GCA_020430675.1 Myxococcales bacterium | reverse complement strand
GCGCATGGCCAACGGCTGAGGCTGGGCCGTCACCCGTCGAGGGCGCGGCCGGCTTCGGCTTCGGTCGCGCCCATCGCCAGCAATCCACGACGCAACGTAAACGGCGTCACCCGCGGCGGGTGCGAGGTGATGACGTGCACCTCGACGCCGCGGGCGCGGGCGAGGTCGACCTGATGGCGCCAGCCGTCGTCGCGCGCGACGTCGAGCAGGCGGTCGACGTCGTCGCGCGCGACGTCGAGCAGGCGGTCGAGCAGGCCCCACGGGCCGCGGGGCAGCGGGCGGGCCAGGCCGGCCGAGGGGATGAAGTGCACCAGCACCGCGTCGACCTCGGCGTGTTCGAGCAGCGCGGTCAGCGGCACCTTGTCGACGATGCCGCCATCGGCGTGCAGCGCGCCGTCGCGGCGCACCGGGCGGAAGAGCAGCGGCAGGGCGCAGCTCGCGTGCACCGCCGGCGCCAGGGGACCGCTGAAGTCGGTGTGGCGCGCGCCGCGGCTCAGATCGGTGGCGACGGTGACCAGCTTGTGGGCGCAGTGCTCGAAGCGATCCACCGGCAGGTGGGTGGCGAGCAGCGCGCGGAAGCGGTCGCCGCGCAGCAGGCCGGGCGGGCGGCCAAAGGGCAGGCTGGGATCCCAGAAGTCGCTGCGCTGCAGGTGGGCAAAGAGCGGCGGCAGCCGATCCAGCCCACCCCCGGCGGCAAACGCGGCGACCAGCGCGCCGGCCGAGCTGCCCGAGTAGGCCACCGGCTCAACGCCGCGGGCGCGCAGCGCGCGCAAAAAGCCGGTATGGGCGTAGAAGCCGAAGAAGGCGCTCGACAGGGCGACGCCCACGCGGCGGCCGCGCAGGTCGTCGAGCAGACGGGGCATCAGCGCGGGGCCGCCGCGCCGCCGGCGGCCTCCTTCTCGGCGTCGCGCCTGGCTTGCAGCAGGATGGCGCGCAGCCCCTCGGGATCGCGCGCGCCGATTTGCCGCCAGCCGTTGGCGAACCACATCGGCGTGCCCTTGACGCCCAGCTCGACGCCCTGGGCGATGTCGCGCTTGACCTCTTCGAGCGCCGAGGGGTCGTCGAGGCAGGCGTCGAACGTCTCGGCGTCGATGCCGACCTGCGCCGCGTAGCCCTTGAGCGCCTCGCGCCCCAACGCCTGCTGGTTCTTGAACATCAGGTCGTGCAGCTCAAAGCCGCGGCCCTGCCGATTGGCGCAGACCATGGCGGTCGCGGCGCGGCAGGCGTCCTGGTGCATCGGGCCCTGGATCGTCGCGTTGCAGGCGTTGTCCATCGGGAAGTGCTTGAAATAATAGCGAACCAGCCCCGGCTCGGCCTCGGCGACGGCCTTGAGGCTCTCGGAGAGGCGCTTGCAGTAGGGGCATTCGAAGTCGCTGAACTCGACGACCACCACCGCGGCGTCGGCCGGGCCGCGGCCGGGGCTGTCGCCGAGCGCCACCTCGAAGCGCCGCACCTCGGTCGCCGCGCGCCGCTTCGCCGCCTCTTCGCTCGCGGCGCGGGCGCGATGGGCGTAGACGCTTTGGGTGCCGATGGTGGCGACGACGAGCACGCCCAAGGTCAGCCACGTCTGCTTGAGCCCCACCACGCGGTGCACGCGCGCAAACGCGGCCCGCCCGCCGTCGGGGTGGCCGAGCCAGGCGGCCACGAACAAGCCCAGGTTCACGCCGTACAGCATCAAACACAGCGGGCAGAGCTTGCCCACCGACAGCTTGCTGACCGCAAACAGGAAGATCGAGTAGAGCACCGCGATCAGGCCGCCGGCGAAGAAGACGTCGGCAAACGCGGCGCGCGCCGAGCGCCAGAGCAGCGAGAGCAGCACCATGGCCAGCGCGGCGAGGTAGAAGGCCTGGCCCAATGAAGCGATGGGCAGGCCGCCCAGCTCGGCAAAGCGGCTGGTGGCCACGTCGGCGCACGAGAAGGCCGGGTCAGAGCCACAGATGCCCGAGTCGCCGAGCTGCAGGTAGCGCGTATCGATGTGCACGCGCACCAGCAGTTCGGAGACATAGACGCCGACGGCGGCCAGGGCGGCAAGGATCACTGAAGAGACACGCACGTCGTCATCCGCTCGCAAGACGGCGGCGCAGGCGGCGCCGCGGTCGTGTTGTATTGGAAGCGTCGGGCTCGTTCAAGATCTGCCGATCAGGCGATCTCGGGCGTGATGCCCTTGACCACCCCGAGCGGAATGGTGAACGCGATGCCGCCCCCCGGCTCTTCCAACGAACCGGCGATGCGCTCGACGAGCTGCAGGCAGGTGCGGGCGAGGCCGGCGTCCATGACCGCGAGCACGAGGTGCGAGTCGAGGGCCGAGCCGGGGAAGAGGCCGCGCACGCCAGCAAAGATGGGGATCTCGCCGATGATCTGGCCCATGCCGCGCCCCTCGACCACCGTGGCGCCGGTGACGCCCTCTTCGATGAAGCCGAGCAGCAGCTCCTCGATCTTGCGGTAATCCTTGATGATGGTGACAAAGAGGACCATGGCGACATGGTTCGGTGGCCATCGCGCGTTGTCAACCGGCCCGTCAGTGGGTACCACCGTTCTTGCGCCCCGCGGCGAGTGCGCCGTATAGTCAACGCGGGGTTCGGTTTTTGATTTTCGTTAAGTTTCGCCCCTTTATGTCAACCGTTCGACTTTGCACCTTTGAGGCGGCTGGCCGTACATGAGCGCCATTGCAGGCACGCCAGTATCGCCCGGCACGGTCTTCATCGATCGCTATGAGGTGCAGGACGAGATCGGTCGGGGCGGCATGGGTGAGGTTCGCCGGGTCTACGACGCCCTGCTCGACCGCACCGTCGCGATGAAGGTGCTCGGCCTGCCCATCCTCGACAACCCGATCGCGCGCGCCCGCTTCGCGCGCGAGGCGGGCATCACCGCCGGCCTGCAGCACCCCGGCATCGTGCCGGTGCACGATCGCGGCGAGCTGCCCGACGGGCGCCTCTGGTACACGATGCGCGAGGTGCTCGGCCGGACGCTCGCCGACGTCATCGCGGACGTGCACCGCGTCAGCGGTGACCACGCCTGGCGCGACACGCCCGACGGCTGGAACCTGCGGCGCCTCATCGAGACCCTGCTGCGCGTCTGCGAAGCGATGGCCTACGCCCATCGCGAGGGCATCGTGCACCGCGATCTCAAGCCGCAGAACGTCATGGTCGGCGCGTTCGGCGAGGTGCAGGTGATGGACTGGGGCCTGGCGCGGCTGATGCAGGTCTTCGATCATGAAGGGACCTACGGCGAACTCGATGACTCGTCGTTTTCGCGCAGTTTCATCTCCATCGAGACGCCGGAACGCAACCC
>JAGQJJ010000667.1 GCA_020430675.1 Myxococcales bacterium | reverse complement strand
TGGCCGATGACCGCTTGCTGGACGACGAGGGCCGATCGGCGCTGACGCTGCGCGTCGAGCGACCGCTGGGCGAGCGCTGGTCGGTCGTCGTGCACGGCGGCGTCTGGGCCTCGCCGTTTGCCTCGGGCCCCGACTTCAGCCGCCAGCTCGCGCTGGCCGGCTTCAGCTACAGCGTGGCCGACTGATCGCGCTCACGCCTCTTCGTCGACCTGCTCCTTGAGCACGTCGTTGACCCACGCAAAGTTGGCGACGGTGGCGGGCATGCCCAGGGTGCCGGCGCACAACGCGACGATCTGCTGGATCTCGTCGGCGGTGATGCCCATGGCCAGCGCCTTGCGCACGCCCGAGTGCACCGCGCCTTCGCGCATGGCGCCCATGGCGATGCCGATCTTGATCAGCCGCGCCGTGCGAACGTCGATGGGGCCTTCGCCGCCGGCCTGATGGATCAGATCCCACGCCTCGCCGAGCCGCGGATGGGTGGCGATGAAGGCGCGAAAGGTCTTCGGGGGTTTCGGAGCGGTGCTCATCGGTGACCTCACGAGTCCCGGGGGCGACGGTCGCCCCCGGTGGGTGTGGTCCCGGTATACCGCGTTCTCGCGGGGCAGGACAGCCGCGCGAGGGCGGCCGCGTCGGTCAGCGGGGGATGTCGACCGTGGCCCAGCAGGCGTCGGGCTGGAAGCGGCCGAACAGCGGGTCGTTGGGCCACTCCGCGCGCGGCGGGCAGGCGCCCAGGTCCGGCGCGCCGACGTTGGTGCACTCGCCGTCGGGGCGGGCGTCGAGGTCGGTGGGCAGCACGCGCAGCGAGTAGTCGATGCGCTGCGCGTCGGCAAACTCATCGACGCCGACGTTGAAGCGCACCGCCGCCGAGGCGCCGCCGCCGCGGATGTTGATGCACTGGAAGTTGCCGGCGCCGGCCTGGCTGAAGACGTAGCCGCTGCCTTCATCGCCGGGCGCATCGGGCCCGAACAGGTCCATGCGCAGGCGGCCTTCGATCGGGTTCGAGTAATTGATGACCACCGTGCGGTCTTCGTTGGCCGGCACCTCGATCTCGAACCAGTCCCCCGCGCCACGTTCGTTGCGGCAGATC
This sequence comes from Myxococcales bacterium, assembly GCA_020430675.1. Next base: position 2,204 of record JAGQJJ010000667.1, on the reverse strand, counting down.
CAGGTGTCGCAGGCCGCGACCTGGCCCGAGCCGAGGAAGGTGGCATCCTCTTCCGCGTCGTTGGGGTTGCCCTGCTCCTGCCAGTCAGGCGGGCACATCATCTCGGGCGGCGTGACGGTGACGCGCACCGCGTACGGGCCCTCGTGGTCGTCGTCGTGAGTGACGCGCAAGAGGAAGTCGCCGCTGCGCTGGCCGACAAACGGGCGGCGCAGGTTGATCATCTCGGTGTCGTAGCCGGTCAGCGAGACCTCGTCGGGCGCCGTGCACCGGCCACCGACGCAAGCGCCGGCGTCGCCGCACTCCGCGGAGGTCTGGCAGCGGTCGCCCGCGCCGGCCATGCTGGGGTAGATCTCAAGGTCCACGTCGGCGCGGTCGGCCTCGAAGCCTTCGAGCACGACGCACAGGCTGGAGCCCGGCTGCGGCACCCGGAAGCTGTACCAGTCCTCGTCCTGGCCGTTCATCGGGTCGCAGATATAGCCCTCGTCGTACTCCTGGCGCCGGAGGTCACCGCTGACATCGGCCAGCGGCGTGGCCGCGCCGGCGGTGTCATTGCGCACGGCCGCTTCGGCGCGGTCGAGCTCGCAGACGCCGCCCATGGGCTGCGTGCGGCGCAGGTGCAGGCTGTAGGGGCCCTGGGCGTCGTTGCGGCCTTCGACGCGCACGCAGTAATTGCCCTCGACGGTGCCCACGACGCGCGCGGGGTCGATCGCCTCGCCGGGCTCGGTGTTGAGCCCCTCGCGACCGACCAGCGCGCCGGCGGCGTTGCTGAACCGAACCGCGAGGCGGCCATCGACCGCCAGCGGCTCGGTCACGACCCAGCCTTCGATGGTCTCGCCGGCTTCGACGCCGAAGCAGAAGATGTCGACGTCGGGCTCATCGACCGTGCAGATCGACAGGTCGAGCTGCACATCGAACTCGGCACCGGGCGGCACGTTGCCCAGGTTCACCGCGTCGGCCAGCGTATCATTGGGCTCGGTGTCGGAGTCGGTGCCACAGCGTTCGCCAGCGTCGTGCACGATGTTCAGGTCGTAATCGGCCTGCGCGTTGCGATCGGCGCCTTCGATCACGACGAACCAGTCGCCGGCCGGCGCAAAGAGCCCCTGCCCCGCGCCCCCTTGGAAGCGGTAGCCCGAGGCCTGATCGAGCCGCGCGACCGGGTTGGCCTGGTTGCGGTTGGCCGGGAAGAGGTAACCCGTCACCGGGTCGCTGCCGGCGGCGAGCCGCAGATCGAGCTGCAGGCCATCGTTCGGGTCGAGGCGCATCACGAACCAGTCGACGTCGCCGGGGCAGATGTTGCCGAGGAAGCGGCCGCCGCGATCGGGCACCGCGGTCGCGTTCTCGCGGCTGTCGTCGCCCGCCCCGTTCTCGCGCTCGTCGGCGAAGCAGCTCGCGTTGGCGTCAACCGCCGAGACGCGAATCTCGTACTCGATGCGGCGCGACGGGTCGTTGCCGGGGGGGAAGACCTCGATGAGATAGGTCGCCGCGTCCTGCACCAGCTCGCCGAGCGGCGGGTACTCGAGGCGCTCGGGCACTTCGAGCGTCGCCGCGACCAGCGGCTCTTCGAGCGGGTCGCCGTCGAGGCGCAGGTCGAGGTTGCCAGCGTCGCGGTTGTAGATCAGGTCGATGCGGATGCGCTCGCCGGGCAGCGCTTCGACGGCGAAGAAGTCGGAGTCATCGCCGCACACCACGCGGCCGAGGGCCGAGCCCGAGCGCACGCCATCGGCGTTGGGCGGGCCGAGCGGGATGAGCACCGGGTTGTCGGGGCTGTCGGGCGGATCGACGCGGTCTTCGTCGTCGTCGCGGCAGCCGTCGACGCACTCGTTCGAGTCGGGCGCGCAGAACTCTTCGCCGTCGCAGTCTTCATCGCCGTTGCACTCGTCGCGGCACTGCTCGGTGTCGGCATCGCAGTAGCGGCCATCGCCACACTCACCCGAGCCGGGGATGCAGCGCTCGACGCACTCATGATCGATGCACTGCTCGCCGTCCTGGCAGTCTTCATCGCCGCGGCAGCCCTCGGTGCAGAGGCTGGTGTCAGGGTCGCAGTAATAGGCTTCGGGGCAGTCGCCGTCGTCGCCGCAGCGCACGTCTTCGCAGGTGTGCTTCTCGGGGTCGCAGACCTGGTCGGCGGGGCAGCTCTCGGGGTCGTCGACCCGGCAGCCGTTGGCGCAGCGGCCGTCGTCGGTGTTGCAGTACTGGCCGTCGCC
>JAGQJJ010000066.1 GCA_020430675.1 Myxococcales bacterium | reverse complement strand
CGCCGCATCACGGCGGCCTGGCAGAGCGGGTTGAGGCTTACTGCCCGCCGGCGGTGTGCTTCTCTTCGTCCTGCAAGCGCAGCGCTTCGAGCATCACCATGCCGGTGTCGAGCAGGATGAGCCGCCCTGGCGTGGCCCCGCTGTCGTCGGACTCGAACGCAAAATGCCCGTCCTGCCACTGCATGATGTGCCCGATCGCGGTCTGCACCTGCTCTTCAAGCACCGGCCGCAGCGCGTCGCGCTCGACGATGTCGTTGTCGAGCAGGATGCGCGCGAGCGGAACCGGACGGCCGAAGCCCTGCTGGAGCCGAATGCTCTTCTCCAGCCCGGCCGGCGTCAGCAGGTTGCTCTTGACCAGCAGATCGCCCAGCCGCGTGGACTGCGAGGTCGTCGCGCCGGCCAGCCGGCCGCCGCTGAGGTGAATCTCGCCCACCCGGCCCTCTGAGATGAGCCGCAGCACGCCGGTCCGCTGGTTGAGGCGCAGAAACTCGAGCAGATCGACCACCGCGAACTGCTTGAGATTGCCCGAGAACGCCATGTCGCCAGCCTGCAGGCCCGAAGAGGCCCGGGCGACCATGTCCATCTCGACCGACTCTTCGGGCGTGATGCTCTCATCGGGCTCACCGGCGTAGGCGGCGTTGGCCTCCGCCAGCATCAGGCGCAGCCGGCGGTCGTCGGCGGCGTTCATCACGCCCTTGGCCAGGATCGCCGCCGCCGCGCCAAACTCGCCGGTCGCCATCAGCGCGCCGCCGAGCTGCACATACAGCTCGGCGTCGGTCGGCGTGGCCGCAACCGCGCGGCGCAGCAGCGGAATCGCCTCGGCGTAGCGCTCCTCCTGTCGCAGCACCGCGCCCAATTGGGCCACCGCGCGCGCGCTGCCCTCATCCGCCGCGCGCTGCAAGGTGGCCGCGCTGCCCGCCCGCTCGCCCGCGTCGCGCTGCGCTTCGGCCAGCTCGAGCAGCGTCTCTTCGTCGGGGTGATGCCGAGCGACGGTGGCGAGGGTAATGGCCGCGTCGCGGGCGAACCCCGCCTCGCGCAGCAGGCGCCCGAGCCGCAGACCCAGCGCCCGATCGGTATTGCGCAGCGAGAAGCCCTTGCGCAGCGCCGCAAACGCCTCGGCGGCCTGCCCGCGGCGCAGGTGCAGATCGGCCAGCAGCCCCCAGGCTTCGATCACCTCGGGCGTGTCTTCGATGACCTCCATCAAGTGCTCGCGGGCCTCGTCGTAGCTGCGCAGCGCGATCAGCGCCTGCGCCTGCCCGATGCGCGCCGCCCCGTCATCGGGCGCCAGCCAGACCGCGGTCGCAAACAGGTTGGCCGCGTCTTCGGCCTCGCCCTCGGCGAGCAGCATCTGGCCCAGGCGCAGATGCGCCAGCGCCGAGCTGCGGTCGAACTCGCAAGCGTCGAGGTACATCTGGCGGGCGTGATCGCGCAGGTCGAGCGCGCGGAACAGATCACCGATGCGCACCCATTGCGCCGCCGATTCAACGCGGCTCTGCGCCGCCGACTCGGCCGCGGCCAGCGCTTCGACGCGCTGTCCCTCTTCGAGCCGCGCTTCGGCCAGATCACACCAGGCGTCGGGATCAGCCGCGTGCGTGCGCGTCCGCCGTTCGAGGGTCAGAATCCGGTTGATCATCCCGCTCCCCGGGTCGCCGTCCGCGCGCCGTGGCGGTGGACAACGGCCGATAGAGACCATTTCGAGGGGATCGGCGCAAGCCTTGTCGCACAGGTCGAGCCATGGCCTGCGGTCATTCGGTGGTCGCCCCGGGGCCGAGCACCGTCAACTGACCGGCGAGCAGCCGTCCGCGGATATCCCCCCGCCGCAGCTTGCCGCTCGTCGTCTTGGGCAGCGACTGCGCCGGCACCGCCACGATCTGGTTGGGCGCGAGGCCTACCTCGCGTTTGATGGTCGCGCTCACCTGGCGAATCAGGCGGCTGATCTCATCGGGCTGCTTGCGCCGCGTCTCGAAGACCACCACCAGGTCTTCGGTGCCGCCCTCTTCGTTGACCACGCCAAACGCCGCCACGCACCCTTCGCGCACGCCCTCGACCTGGCCGGCGGCGCGCTCGATGCTGTCGGGCAGGTAATTGCGGCCCGCCTTGATGATGATGTCCTTGCTGCGGCCGTAGACGTACAGCCGACCGTCGGCCAGATAGCCGGTGTCGCCGGTGCGCAGCCACCCGTCGTGCATGAGCTCGTTCGTGCTGGCCTCGTCGCCGAAATAACCGGGCGTCACCGAGGGCCCGGCCAGCTCGACGTGGCCTTGCTGGCGCTCGGGCAATGCCTTGCCGTTCTCGTCGATGATGCGCAGCTCATGCCCAGGGAAGGGCCGCCCGACCGAGACGATGCGCAGCGGGCGGGGCGTCTCGGCGGTGGCGGGCACCGCGACGCCTTCGAGCGCCAGCCGGTTGCCGTCGACCAGATCAACCACCGGCCCCTCGTCCGGGCGCGGGAAGGTCGCCGCCAGCACGCACTCGGCCATGCCGTACACCGGATACATCGTCTCGCGGCGGAAGCCCACCGGCCCGAAGCGCCGCATGAAAGCGTCGACCGAGTCGGCGTGAATGAACTCGGCGCCGTTATGGGCCAGCCGCCAGCTTCGCAGGTCGAGCCCGACCACATCGTCGTCGGTCAGCCGGTGGGCGCAGATGTGATAGGCGAAGTTCGGCGCGGCGCTCAGGGTCGCGCGGAAGTAATGGATGGCCCACAGCCAGCGGCTGGGCGTGAAGACAAACGACATCGGCGAGAGCAGCACCGCCGGCACGCCGTAGAGCAGCGGCAGCAGCACGCCCGAGACCAGGCCCATGTCATGGAACAGCGGCAGCCACAGGCAGACCAGATCATCGGGGTGCCACTGGCCCGTCTCGGCGATGCCCCGCGTATTGGCCAGCAGCGAACCGTAGGTGATGATCACCGGCTTGGGCGTCGAGGTGGTGCCCGAGGTGAACTGGATATAGGCGATCTCATCGGGCGCCACCGAAGGCGGCGTGAGCGCCTCGGGCGGGGGCAGCTTGGCGCAGGTCAACAGCGCGCAATCGGCGGCTTGAATCACCGGCTCGCGCGCGGCGAGCGCCACCAGCATGTCGACCAGCGCCGCCTTGGCCCCGACCGCGGCGATGGCCTGGGCCAGCTTGCGCGTCCAGGCGGGCACGTTGGCCGCGCCGAGCGGCATGGCCAACATCACCGGCACCGCGCCGATCAAGCCCGCGCCGTGAAAGGCCGCGACCACCTTGGCGCAGGTGTCCATGCAGATGATCACGCGATCGCCGCGCCCCACGCCGTGCGCGGTGAAGAGCGCCGCGAAGCGCTGGGCCGCCGTCAGCAGGTCGAGATACGAGACCGCCTCGGTGCCGCCATCGAGGCCCACGAAGACATGGGCCAGCGCATCGGGCTGCATCGTCGCCCGCGCGAGCAGCGCCTGGGCGGTGGTCGCAAACGAATGCGACGCCAGCGTTTGCTGCTCGGGCAGGAGGGGGCGGCCGGGATGATGCCCGATGCCCGGTTCGATGCGGACCACATCGGCCTCGGTGGCCTTCATGACGCTCCTTCTCAGGGGTGCGCATCCATCGCGCTGGCCTCAGAACCGAACCAGCATGCTCTCCATCGTCAGGCCGGGTCCAAAAGCCATGAAGACCCCATACTCCCCCGGGGTTGGCTTTTCGACCTCCATCACCTCGCGCAGCACGAGCAGGATGGTCGCCGACGAACAGTTGCCGTAATTGGCCAGCACCCGACGCGAAGGCGCAAGCGTCTCGTCCGAGAGCCCCAGCGTCTCGCCGATCAGGTCGACGATCTTCGGCCCGCCGGGGTGGATGCCCCAGCGCGTGATCTGCTCGCGCTTGACGCCGGCCGGCGCGCACAAGGCGTCGACAAAGCTCGGCGCCTTCTCGCACAGGATGAACGGCACGTACGGCGACAAGGTCATGCGGAAGCCGGTGTCGGTGATGTTCCACGTCATCATGCGCCCGGTCTCGTAGACCGTCTCGGTGTGCGTGCGCACGATGACCGGCCCCGGCGCCTCTTCGGTCGGCGCGCCCAGGATCATCGACGCCGACGCATCCCCGAACAGCGCGTGGGTCACCACCTGCTCACGCGACGCCTCGGGGCGAAGATGCAGCGAGCAGGTCTCGGTGCAGTTGGCCAGCACCAACTCATCGGGGCGCGCGATGATGCTGTCGAGCGCCACCTTGATGACGTTGAAGGCCGCGTAACAGCCCATATGGCCGATGAACGTCCGGCGCAGCGTCGAGGGCAGGCCGAACTCGCCGGCCAGCACCAGCTCGGGCGTTGGCCCGTTATAGCCAGTGCAGGTCGCCATCACCGAGTGGCCGATCCGATCGCGGTCGATGCGGGCGAACAACGCCTCATTGATGCGCCGGCCCATGGTCAAGGTCGACGTCTCCCAGACCTGCATGCGCTCGGCCGTCGTCGGAATGCCCTTCTCGATGGCCGCCACCGGATCCCACGACATATGGCGTCGCTCGACGGTGGTGTTCATGAACAGGGATTCCGCGTCGGGCACCTTGGCGTACCACGGCTGGAAGACGGACTCCCAGAGCTGCCTCTGGGTCATGACAAACGGGGGGGCGGCGGTCTCGATCGCCAGGATTCGCGCGCTCATGCTCCCTCCTGCGGTTCGCTCAGACTACCCCAAAACTCACAAGAGTTTGAAACCGGCGACGATCGATTTGATTCGGACTGCGCGGTGTGAGGGGCAAGAAGGGGAGCGGCGGGGCGAAGAATCAGGCCGCGGCGCGGACGCGGGCCGGTCCGGCGATGAAAGCGGCGAGGCTGCGCAGGGTGTCGGCGCCGGTATTGCTGCCGGCGATGAACCAGGGGGCCAGCTCGACGCGGCCGAACTGCTGCTTGATGCCGGCGAACAGCTCGGTGAGCACCAGCGAGTCGAGGCCGAGGTCGAGGGTCAATGAAGCATCGAGGGCCACCTGCTCCGTCGAGAGCTCGGGGCAGGCGGCGACGATGGCGTGGACCAGGTAGTTTTCGATCTGATTGGTCGGCATCGTCGTTTCCTTTTCTCGCGCCTGCAAAACGGTACTGCAGACCCCGTGCCAACCCCGGATCAACCCCGAACCGGGGCGGATCACCCCGAAAACAACATTCATCTCATCGTTGCATGTCCGGCATGGCACAGTCGTGCACAGATCGCATGGCACATGTTGTGCCATTCTCTGGCTCGAATTGTCACACTATGTCTCGATGTGTCAATCCAGCCCGCTGTCCCGGCGATACCACCAGGCGCCGGTGACCGTCGCGCCGAAGCCGAGGACCACCATCGCCGGGAACACGGCGGCGCTGCCCTTGGGGTCGACGCAGCGCCCCGAGGCGTCGCGGGTGGCGCACTCGGGCGAGAGCAGCATGCCGAGCAGGCCGCTGGCGATCAGGGCCGCGCCAGCGGCGATCGTCCACCGCGCGGCCGTGCGCGGAGGCGCCGGCGCCGGGCTCAGGTCCACCTCGACCACCGCTGGCCCCGGCACCGCGCCGATGGCGCGCAGCGCGTCGCCAAGCGTCGGCGGGGCGAGCAGCACCAGCGAGAGCGCAAACGCGGTGACGCTCATCGGGCCAGCTCCACGCGCCCGACGGTGGGTCCGTCCAGGTCGATCGGACGGGCGACGTCGAGCGGCCAGGTGCGATCGGGGAAGCGCGCCTGCACCGCCTCAAGCGCCGCGAGCCGGGCGCGGTGCAGCGCAGCGCCGGTGAGCTTGCCGCGGGCGACGACCAGCGCGTCGGCGAAGAATGCATAAGCGAAGCGCGCGCCGCCGTCCTCGTCGCCCATCGCCGCCAGCGCGGCCCGCACGCGCCCGGGTTCGAGCACAAACGAGCCTGCCTCGCGGCCGACCAGGAGCACCGCATCGTCGCCCAGCGTGCCCGCGTCGAGCAGTTCAGCCGGCGCCGCTTCGAGCCCGGCGCGCCATGCGGCCTCCAGATCGGCGATCGTGCGGCCGGGCTTCGGCTCGATCGGCGTCGACCACTCGGGCCCATCGAGGGTGTAGCAGACGAGGTGCTGGCCGACGACCACCCCGGCCAGCGTGCGCGGGTCGACGCCGAGCAGCGCCAGCGGGCGGATGACCTTGCCCACCACGGCCGGGTCGCCGCTGATCGGGCAGCGGTCGAGCCGCCCACCGCGCAATACGAAGCGGCCGAGCCGTGCGTCGTAGCCGAGCAGGCGCAGCAACTCATCGGCGCCCGCCTGCCCGCGGCGCTGGCGACCGCCGACGAGGCCGAGCAGGTTCACCCGCGCGACGATCTGGCCCGCGGCGTCGCGCGCGATCAGGACGTCGCCGTCCTCGACCGACAGCGCGTGGTCTTCGATGCGCGCCTTGGCCACCAGCCACAGCTCATGGGCGTCGTCGAGCGCGTCGATCGTGGGCGAGAAGAACAGGCGCGTGCCTTCGATGAAGGTGCGACCGGTATGCAGGGCGCGCAGAAACGGATACGAGAGCGGTCGGTCGACGCGCAGCGGGCCCTTGGAGAAGACGAGCCGCGGGTCGTCTTCGTCGCCGCCGAGCGCCAGGTCGATCTCGCGATGGCCGCACAGGTCCTGCACGCAGTCAATGAAGGCGGTCGAGTCGGCGAGCACGAAGAGTTCAGTCTGTCCGGCTTCAACCGCGGCCGTCGCCGGCTCGTCGAGCCATTCGCCGTAGCGCTCGCCGGGGAAGGGATAGCGCTCGGCGACCGGGCCGGCGAGGAACTCGAGCGCGTCGTAGCCGCGGCGATCCCAGGCGCTCAGCGCCGCGGCGAGGGCTGGATCTTCGCGGCTCGCGGGATCGGGATCGCCCGGCACGCCCGCGCGCGCGCCGATGAGATAGCCGGCCTGCACCTCGGCGACCGCCAGCTCGCCCGCGGCGCGGTGGGCGGCCACCAGCCAACGCCAGCCGGCGCGCAGGTCAAAGAAGGTGCCCGTCATGTCGTGGAACTCGCCCTCATCAGCGGGCGGGCGCAGCTTCGTGGCTCGGCCGCGGGCGTCGACGCGCCAGCAGCACACCGGGCCGGCGTGGTCATCTGCGTCGGGCGCGGCCGGATCCGCGCGGAACTCGACGACGTAATCGAAGCCGACCTCGGGCAGAAAGCGGGCGTAGAGCCCAGCGAGCGGGCGCAGCTCGCCGTCGCCGCGAAACTGACGCCGCGCACGCCACCACGCCATGCGCAGGCGCTCGATGAACGCTTCGACCGGGCCGGCGGGCGACACGCCGGGGAAGGCGTCGCGCACGACGACGACCTCGCCGGTGGCGGCGTCGCGATAGAGGGCCTGGGCCTGATCGAAGGTCTCGGGGCCCTGCGAGCGCACCAACGCCATGCGATCGCGGCGGAACGCCTCGCGATGGCGGTCGAGGTCGGCCTCATCATCGGATTGTCGCATCGGCAGGCTCCCGGCCCCGCGTGACCGTCGCGCGCGGCGGGCGATACTGTACGAGCCCGGCGGCGACGCTGTCGAGCGGCGCTGGCGGCGATCGGGGAGGCACCGTTCGGCACACCCCCATCATGCGGATGCATGCCGCCCGCGCGCCTTGACTCAACCGGGCATTGGGATTAGCTTGACGCGCTTTCGAGACCCGGGCCCGGCCCTGGCGCCCCCCACCGCGAGGAAACGCATGGTTCGCAAGATCGCCATCAATGGCTTCGGCCGCATCGGCCGCCAGGTCTTCCGGCTCATCGAGGCGCTGCCCGACGTCGAGGTGGTCGCCATCAATGACCTGACCGACGCGCATACGCTGGCCCACCTGCTCAAGTATGACTCGGTGCACCGCCGCTTCAACGCCGAGGTCTCGGTGGGCGAGGGCGCGCTGGTGGTCAACGGGCGCAACGTGCGCATCACCGCCGAGCGCAACGCGGCGGCGCTGGGCTGGGGCGAGCTGGGCGTCGAGCTGGTGCTGGAGTGCACCGGCGTCTTCCTCAACAAAGAGAAGGCCTCGGCGCACCTGACCGCGGGCGCGCGCAAGGTGCTGATCAGCGCGCCGGCCAAGGGCGGCTCGATCGACCGCACGGTGGTGGTCGGCGTCAACGATCACGAGCTCGATCTGGAGAAGGACGAGGTCGTCTCCAACGGCTCGTGCACCACCAACTGCCTCGCGCCGGTGGTCAAGGTGCTCGACGAGACGTTTGGTCTCGAGCGCGGCATGATGACCACCATCCACAGCTATACCAACGACCAGCAGCTGCTCGACCTGCCGCACAAGGATCTGCGGCGCGCGCGGGCGGCGGCGATGTCGATGATCCCCACCAGCACCGGCGCCGCGCGCGCGATCGCCCTGGTCTTGCCGCACCTCAAGGGCAAGCTCGATGGCATCGCGGTGCGCGTGCCCACGCCCGATGTCTCGCTGGTCGACCTGGTGGCGATCACCCGCAACCCGGTGACGGTCGAGTCGGTCAACGCCGCCTTCGAGAAGGCCGCGCAGGGCCCGCTGGCCGGCATCCTGGGCTTCGAGCGCGAGCCGCTGGTCAGCAGCGACTTCATCGGCTCGTCGTTCAGCTCGGTCGTCGACGCGGAGAACACCGCGGTGATGGGCGAGAACATGGTCAAGGTGCTGAGCTGGTACGACAACGAGTGGGGCTTCAGCTGCCGCATGGTCGACCTGGCCCGGCTCATGCTCGGGCTGGGGCGCTGAGGTCGCCATGGGCGCGTCGCGGCTGCAGATGACCCTGATCGACAAGCTGCCCATCGAAGGGCTGCGCACGTTGATCCGCGTTGACTTCAACGTGCCGCTCGACGGCGATCGGGTCGCCGACGACAGCCGCATCGTGGCCACGCTGCCCACCATCAAGCACGCGATCGGCCGCGGGGCGCGCGTCATCCTGTGCAGTCATCTGGGCCGGCCCAAGGGCAAGCCCGACCCGAAGCAATCGCTGGCCCCCGCGGGCGAGCGCCTCGCCGAGCTGCTCGGCATCGAGATCCCCATGGCCGACGCGCCGGTGGGCGACGCGGCGACGCGGCTGGCGCTCGACCTGCGCGACGGCCAGGTGATGATGCTGGAGAACCTGCGTTTTCACCCCGGCGAAGAGAAGAACGACGACGGCTTCTCGCGGCAACTTGCCGCGCTGGCCGATCGATACGTCAACGACGCCTTCGGGGCGGCGCACCGGGCCCACGCGAGCACCGCGGGCGTGGCGGCGCATATCCGCGACAAAGCGGCCGGCTTCTTGATGGCGCGCGAGATCGAGGCGCTCTCGCGGCTGCTCGACGCGCCGCGCGCCGGCTTTGTGGCGGTGCTCGGCGGGGCCAAGGTCAGCGACAAGATCGCGGTCATCGAGCGGCTGCTCGGCAAGGTCGACACGCTGCTCATCGGCGGCGCGATGGCCTATACCTTCCTCGCCGCCGACGGCCATGAGGTGGGCCAAAGCCGGGTCGAGGCCGATCGGCTCGACACCGCGCGCGGCATCCTGGCGGCGGCGCGCAAGCGCAAGGTCGACGTGGTGCTGCCGGTCGACCATGTCTGCGCCGACCACTTCGGGGCTGACGCCGAAGCGCGCGTCGTGCACGACGTCGCGGTGCCGGCGAACCTGATGGGCCTCGACATCGGCCCGGCGACCGCCAAGGCTTTTGCCGGCCGGCTGGCCGGGGCGAAGACCATCTTCTGGAACGGCCCGATGGGCGTCTTCGAGTGGTCGGCGTTTGCCGGCGGCACCCGCGCGGTGGCCGATGCGGTCGCCGACTCGGCGGGCTGGTCGGTGGTCGGCGGCGGCGACTCGGTGCGCGCGGTGACCGAGAGCGGCCGGGCCGATGCGATCGACCACATCTCCACCGGCGGCGGGGCCAGACTCGAGTTCGTGGAGGGCCGGGAGCTGCCGGGGCTCGTGGCCCTCGGCTGGAGGCGCCGATGACCCGCAGACCGATCATCGCCGGCAACTGGAAGATGCACCTGACCGTGGCCGAGGGCCTCGCGCTGGCGACCGCGGTGCGCGATCGCTGCGCCCGGCTGCGCGACGTGGACGTGGTGCTCGGCCCGCCGGCGACGGCGCTCTGGGCCATCGCCCGCCGCGTCGAAGACTCGTCGATCGCGGTGGCCGCCCAGAACTGCCACTGGGAGCCGAAGGGCGCGTTCACCGGCGAACTCTCGCCGCCGCAGCTCGCCGAGGTGGGCTGCGCCTACGTCATCGTGGGCCATAGCGAGCGGCGGCAGCTCTTTGGCGAGACTGACGAAGGCGTCGGCCGCAAGGCGCGCGCGCTGCACGATCATGGCCTGGTGCCCATCATCTGCGTCGGTGAGACGCTCGCCGAGCGCGAGGCGGGCACGACCCTCAAGGTGGTCGAGCGGCAGTTGATCGCCGCCCTGGCCGCGTTGAGCAACGACGAGATCGCCCGCAGCGTGATCGCCTACGAGCCCGTCTGGGCCATCGGCACCGGCCGTACGGCCACGCCGGCGCAGGCCCAGGAAGTGCATGCGGCGCTGCGCCGCCTGCTCGTCGCGCGGGCCGGCGAAGCTGTCGCCGAGAAGACGCGCATTCAATACGGCGGCAGCGTCAAACCCGACAACATCCGCGCCCTGATGGCGCAGGCCGATATCGATGGCGCGCTGGTCGGGGGCGCAAGCCTCGACGCGACCAGCTTCGCGCGCATCGTCGCCTTCAATGAGGATTCGGACCGATGATCGAGATCCTGATCACCATCGTGCACGTCTTCGTGTGCTTCTCGCTGATCCTGGTGGTGCTCTTGCAGTCGGGCAAGGGCGGCGGGGTGAGCGCCGCGTTTGGCGGCGGCGCCGGCCAGGCGCTCGGGCAGCGCAGCGCGGCGACCGTGCTCGGCAAGTTCACCGCCATCTCGGCGACGGTGTTCATGTTGACCAGCATGGTGCTCGCCATGCTGTCGACGCCCAGCGCGACCGACGAGACCTTGAAGTACGTCAAGGAGAAGAACGCCGCGGCGCCGGTGGCGCCGGCGCCCGAGAACCCGGCGGCGGACGCGCCGGCCGGTGACGCGCCGATTCCGGTCGCGCCGGCCGAAGAGGCGCCGGCGGGCGATGCCCCGGCCCCGGTTGAGGCGGCGCCGGTGGCCCCGGTTGAGGCCGCGCCAGCGGGCGATGCACCGGCCGCGCCGGTGGAAGCGGCCCCGGTGGAAGCGCCCGCGCCGGTGGAAGCGGCCCCGGCGGCGC
>JAGQJJ010000666.1 GCA_020430675.1 Myxococcales bacterium | reverse complement strand
CAAGAAATACGAGCTCGGCTGAGCTCGGGGGAGGGGAGCCATGCGGGGGCTGACGGCGCTGATCGCGCTCATCGGGATGGCGGCGTGTGATGATGGCATGTCCGATGCCATGGAATCACTCGATGCCATGCCCCTCGATGCCATGGTTGATGCCACCCCCTCGGTCGCGACCGCGACGGTCGGTTATCGGTTGGAATGGGACACCAGCCGCGTTGAGCCCGCCGAGGCCGGGTGGTCGGTCACCACCGACCTGGGCTACCGCGTCACGCTCACCCGCGGCTATCTCGTCAGCTATCAGGCTTCGCTGGTGCCGTGCAGCCAGGTCGAAGCCACCCAGGGCGCGCTCGATACTGCGGCCCAGGTCTTTTTTGCGCTCATCGGCGTCAGCACCGCGCACGCCGGCCATGACGACGTGCCCGATCCCACGCGACTTGCGGCGCCGCGCATCGAGTCGTTGCTGCGCCCCACCGCGCTCGACTGGGGCGAGCTGGTCGTGCCCGGCACCACCTACTGTCAGGCGCACTACGTCGTCGCGCGCGCCGATGACTCGGCCGCGCCATGGCCCCGCGACGTCGAGATGTCTCGCGTCAGCGCCTACATCGAAGGCACCTGGCAGCAGGGCGACGCCGAGCCGGTGGCTTTCACGGTGAACAGCAGCCTCGCCAACGGCCGGCTGGTCGACCTCTTCCCCGAGGGCCACTTCGGCGAGACCGACGCCGCGCTGACGATCGACACCGCCGCCGAAGGCGCCCTGGTGCTCATCCGCCGCGACCTGGGCGGCCTGTTTGATGGCATCGACTTCGCCACCGCCGACGATCGCACCGTCGAGCGCACCCTGCTGACCACGCTGATCGATGGGCTGGTGATCGAGGTGGTTACCGGGGCCGATGATGCGCCTTGAGGCCTGGTTGGTCGCCTTGACGCTGATCGGCTGCGGCGACGACGCCGCCGACCCCGAAATGGACGCCGAGGCGCCTTTTGCCTGGGCGCTGCCCGAGGGTTTCCCCGAGCCCCTCGTGCCCGCCGACAACCCGATGAGCACCGCCAAGGTGACGCTCGGCCGCCATCTCTTCTACGACCCGCGCCTGGGCCCCGACGGCGCGACCGCCTGCGCGACCTGCCATCGGCAGGCCCATGCCTTCGCCGATCCGCGCCCGCAGCTCGCCGCGTGGCCCGACGAAGGTCCAGCGCGAGGCGCACCGTCGTTGGTCAACCTGGCCTACGCCCCACGGCTGGGTTGGGCCGACCCCCGCGACGACGGCCTCGAAGGCCAGGCCGCGCGCGCCCTTGACGCCGCCGCCGATCGCGCCGACGCGGTGCTGACCGAAGATGCCACGTACGCCTCCCTGTTCGCCGACGCCTGGCCCGACGACGCGGCGCCCACGCGCGACCACGCCGCGCAGGCCCTCGCCGCATTCGAGCGCACCTTGATCTCGGGCGGCGCGCCCTATGACCGCTTCGTCGCCGGCGATGCCACCGCGCTCTCACCCGCCGCTCAGCGCGGCCTGCGCCTGTTTCGCAGCGAGCGCCTTGAGTGCTTCCACTGCCACGCCGGCCATACCCTCACCGACGCCGTCGACCACACCGGCGCGCCCACTGTCGCCGTGGCCTGGCATAACACGGGCCTCTACGATGAAGACGGCGCTGGCGCCTATCCCACCGCCGATCAGGGCCTCATCGGCGTCACCGGCGACCCGGCCGATATGGGCCGCTTCCGCGCGCCCACGCTGCGCAACATCGCCGTCACCGCGCCCTATATGCACGACGGCAGCCTCGCCACGCTCGAAGACGTCATCGAGCATTATTCGTATGGCGGCCTCGCCGGCGGCCCGCTGGTCAGCGAGTTTGTGCCTGGCTTCATCGTCTCGGACGCGGAGATGGCCGACCTGCTGGCCTTCTTCGACAGCCTCACCGACGCCGACTTCCTCGCCGACCCGCGCTTTGCCGATCCGTGGCCGGCGTCAAGCCGTTGACGTTCGCTGGAGGCGGATCTACGGTCGCGCAAACCGGGAGGAACCCCCATGGCCGACCTGAAGACCAAGGCCAATGAAGCCAGCGTGGACGAGTTCATCGCCGCCGTCACCGATGACAACAAGCGCGCCGACTGCCACGCGCTGATCGAGATGATGCGCGCCGCCACCGGCGAGCCGCCGCGCATGTGGGGTCCGTCGATCATCGGCTTCGGAACGTACCACTACCGCTACGAGACCGGCCGCGAGGGCGACTGGCCCCTCGTCGCCTTCTCGCCGCGCGCAAAGAACCTGACGCTCTACATCATGCCCGGCTTCGGCGAGTACGACGCGCTGATGGCCCGCCTGGGCAAGCACAAGACCGGCAAGAGCTGCCTCTACGTCAACAAGCTCGCCGACCTCGACCTCGAAGTCCTGCAGGCGCTGATCGACGGCTCGGTGGCGACCATGCGCCAACGTTACGACGCCTGATCACTGACGGACGCAGGTCACCGCCGCGTCGCCGCCGCTGTTCTCGACCGGGCCGTAGCCGCTGGTGAACCCCTGCGAGCGGCACCACCGATGGATGGCCGCGTTGCAATCGGGCCCGATGCGCTGCCCGTTGCCGTCGCAGGGCCCATGCTGCGCCGACAACGCCGCGTAGGTCACGCCGCGCACCTCGGCCCGCGGGCCCACGCAGACGGCAAAGACAAAGTCGGGCCCGCTCTCGACCGGCCCGAAGCCGCTGACAAAGCCCCGGCTGGCGCACCAACGGTGGATCGCCGCGTTGCAGGCTGGCCCGATGCGCTCGCGGTTGCCATCGCAGACGTCGTGATGCGCCGCCAGCGTGGCATAGGTCACCCGCTCGGCGGTCACGCCGCTCAGGCAGGTCACCACCGAGGTATCGCCCGAGTTCTCCACCGGCCCGAAGCCCGTCGCCCGGCACGGCCGCGCGTTGCAGAACCGGTTCATCGCCGCGTTGCAATCGGGCCCGATGCGTTGGCGGTTGCCGTCGCAGACCTCGTGATACGTCCACAGCGTGCTGTACTGCGTGACCACCACCTCGCCGAGAAAATCCTCGTCGTTGCGCCCGTCGCAGTCCTCATCAGCGTCGTTGCACACCTCGACGCCCGGCTCGCCCGGCACGCAGGCGTCCTCGACCCCGTCGACGCATTCGGCGCGGCGTACGCAGGCGCCCACCCCGCAGGTCGTCGCGCCCGCGCCTTCGTCGATCGTGCCGTCGCAGTCATCGTCCTCGCCGTTGCAGGCCTCGGCCGCGGGCGCGCCCGGCGTGCAGCGCTGCGGATGGCCGTCGAGGCAGTTATCGACCTCACGGCGGCAGGCGCC
>JAGQJJ010000665.1 GCA_020430675.1 Myxococcales bacterium | reverse complement strand
TCGGGCGTGCCGAGCACCACGCCCTGCACCGACTCGACGGCGGTGTAGGGCTGTGGGCCGAGCAGCTTGGCGATTCCGAAGTCGAGCATCTTCACGAAGTCGGTCTCGGCGCCGCGACGGATGAGGAAGACGTTGTCGGGTTTGATGTCGCGATGAATGATGTCGAGCGCGTGGGCTTTGGTCAGCGCGCTGAGCATCTGCCGCGCGATATGCAGCATGCGCGGCACGGGCATCGGTCGCTGGCGCTCAAAGAGCTTGGAGAGCGGCTCGCCCTCCAGGAACTCCATGGCGATGAACGGCAGCCCGTCGGGCGTGCGGCCCGATTCGAAGACCCGGACCACATGCGGGTGGTCGATGCGCGCGATGGTTCGGGCTTCTTGTTCGAGGCGGCGCGCGGCGACGATGTTCTCGGGCAGGCCGCGTTGCAGAATCTTGACCGCGGCGGCCTGGCCGGTGGTGCGATGGCGAGCGAAGAAGACGACGCTCATGCCGCCACGGCCCAGCATCTTTTCGAGGACGTAGGCCCCGATCTGCTGACCGATGCGGTCGCCTGGTCGCGCCATCAGGGCGTGATAAGCCGGGCGACCCCATCGTCGCTGCGCACCCACAGCTCGCCCTCGGGATCGAGGACCAGCTCGTAGGCGGCCACCCCGGGCAGGCCATCGGCGAAACCGTGGGTCGCAAACGCGCCGGCGCCGTCGCTGACGGCGAGGCCGGCCGGCGTGGCGACGGCGACCCGTCCGCCGGGCAGCATGACGATGTCGTTGATGCGGTTGACGGGCAGGCCGCTTGAGGTGTCGTAGTCGGCGTCGCCCGCGCCATCTTCGGTGCGCTTGAAGAGGCCGTCGTCGGTGCCAATCCAGACGGCGCCGGTCGAGTCGATGGCCAGGGCGCGCACCGAGGCGTTGGGCAGCATGTCGGGCCCGATGGCCGACCACTGGTTGGCGCCGGTGTCGAGCACGCCGACGCCGGCCGCGGTGCCCGCGTAGAGGCGCCCGTTGGCCAGCGCGACGGTGCGCACGTCGTCGTTGGGCAGGCCACCGCCGGTGAACGCGGTGTTGAGCGCGCGCACGCTGCCGCCGTTGACGTGCACGACGCCCTCGGCGCTGGCCAGCCAGGCGACGGTGTCGGTCTCGACGACGATGTCGCGCAGCTCGCCGCGCCCGAGCGCGGGGATCGACTCGGTGCGGCCCAGGTTCCACTGGTTGTTGGCGAAGCGGCGGCCGAAGCCGATGCCGTCAAACACGCACCAGAGGTTGTCACCCTGCACCGCGGGGATGCCACAGGCCGTCGGCGGCACCGGCACGTCGGGCAGCGCCACGTCTTCGACCGCGCCGTCGCGAATCAAGTCCGCCACCGGGCCGCCACCGGTCGCGCCGACCGCCAGCGGACGCCCCTCGGGGCCCAGCGTGAGCGCGGCCATGTCGCCCTGGCCGCGCAGGCCGTCGGCGACCGACTGCTCGATGAGGCTGCGGCCGCCCAGGATCGAGAAGCCGCCGGGCTGCTGGCCATCGCCGCAATAGCTGGCGATCAGCTCACCGCTGCCCCAGCCGAGGTCGACGCCATTGATGGCGCCGGTGAGCGGCAGGCCGACCTCTTCGGGCACGATCAGGACCAGGCCGTCGCGCACGTCGGGATCGGGCGAGCGACGCACGAGGCTGCCGTATTCGAGGCGGCGGCTGACGCCAAGCGCCATCCAGAGGTATTGGCCGTCGTAGACGACCGAACGCGCGCTGTCAGTGCCGGCTTCATTGGGGATGCCGCCGACCTGTCGGCGCAGCGTGGTCCAGACCCCGGTGGGCGCGCGGACCGCGACGCCGGCCTGGGTCGCAGCAAAGACACGCCCGCCGCCCGCGGCGACGTCGTCGACCCGCGAGGTGGGCAGGCGGCCGCCCTGGGTGGTGACCGGCGGGCCGAAGCTGCCATTGGCCTGCTGGAAGACCGAGAGGCCCAGCGGCGTGGCGACCCAGAGCTCGCCGTCGCTATAGGCCAGGGCCAGGATCTCATCGCTGAGGAACTGGTTGGGCGCGCCGGCCTGGTTATAGGTCTGCCACTGGCCATCGGCCCCGCGGCGGGCGAGGCCGCCGCCCGCGGTGCCGACCCACACCTCGTCGGGCGCGCCGTTGACCATGTCGGTGACCGGCCCCGGGATGGGATCGATGATCGACTCGACATACTCGGCGGCGGGGGTGAAGACGGCGATGCCGTTATTGGTGCCCACCCAGACCTGCTCGCCGACCCGCAGGATCGCGCGGACCTGCGCGCCGAGCGGCGGGGGCATCTCCAGCTCGCGCAGGCTGTTGTCGCGCTCGACGACGTAGAGCCCGCCCAGCGTGCCGAGGAAGATGTAGTCGCCGGCCCGGCGCGCGACCGTGGCGCAATCGCCGCCGATCGCGTCGGCGTCGTAGGTCGCGAAGTAGCTGCCGAGGCGCACGAGGCCGTCGGCGGTGCCCACCCAGCGCGTGGCCTCGTCGGCGGTGGCCACCGCGCGCACATCGGGCGAGGGCAGCGGCATCGTGCCGGCGGGCAGCATGCGGCTGGCGGCGTCGATGCGGGCCAGCCCGCCGTCGGTCGCCACGTAGTCGTCGGCGAAGTCGCGCGCGGCGAAGCCGGTGTAAACCCCCTCGGGGGCCACGCTGTCGTCATTGCCGATGCGCAGGAGCCCGGTCGTGCCCACGACCCAATAGCCGGCGCCGTCGGCGGAGACCACGTCTTCGAACTCGCCAATATCAGGCAGCCCGTCGAAGCGCGCGTCGACCATGCCATCGGCCAGCCGCACGACGCCGCCGGCGGTGGCGACCCACAGGCGCATGAGGTCGTCGAGGTACAGCCCGCGCACGTCGGCCGAGGGCAGCACGTCGCCGCCAAGCAGCGTCCAACCGTCTTCGCCGAGGCGGTTGAGACCGGCGTCGCTGGCGACCCAGATATGGGGCGGCTGGCCGGCGCCGGGATCGCGCGGGTCGTAGGCGACGTCGCGCAACGTGCCCTGGGGGCCGCCGCCTTCGTCGTCGGCGTGCATGTTGAAGACAAAGCCGTCGGGGCGCACCACGGTCAGGCCGCGATCGGTCGCCAGCCAGCGGCGGCCGGCGGGATCGACGGTCATGCCGGCGATGCGGTTGCCGGCGAGGCCGTCAGCGACCGAGAGGGTCTGCTGCACGCCCGCGGCGGTGACGGTGAGCGCGCCGCCGGCGGTCGCGGCGTAGACGCGGTCGTCGCGCTGCACCAGGGTCCGCACGCTGCGGGTGTAGTTGATCGAAGCGAAGCGCGCCTCGCAGGGCACGATGGCCTGATCGGGG
>JAGQJJ010000664.1 GCA_020430675.1 Myxococcales bacterium | reverse complement strand
ATGGCACAGATGGCCCAACGTGAAGGCGCGCACGCGGTTGCGCTTCTCGGTCTTCTCGGTGTCGGTGCCGCCGCCCGAGTCGACGGCGGCGTTGGCGCGGGTGAAGATCTCGAGCGCCAGGTCGGTGCTGCCGGCGCGCACCCGGGCGAGGTCGGGGTCGGGGTTGCCGTTGTGAATGGTGTCGAACAGCCAGCGCTGACCCTGGGCGAGCAGGCCCGAATAACGCGGGATTTCGGGGCCCAGGCCGCCGAGCATGGCAAAGCGCGAGACGTCGTCGATGACCCACGGCGCAAAGCTGGTCGCGGGCAGAGCCACGTCGACCTTGGGCGCGGCGGCGAGGAACTCGCAGGCCTTCTTGGCCAGGTGGTGCACCTGCCGGTCGATCTGGTTGACCGCGACGCCGTCATTGATCTTGGCGGCGAGCGCGTCGCGCAGCGCGGCGAGGCGCTTCTGGGCGAGGAAGACGACCGCTTCGTAGGTGAGGAACCCGAGCATGTCAGACCACCTCCACCGCGACGTTGACCTGGCTGCCGCCGCCGCCCGAAGGCAGGGCGTCCTGCAGGCGCTCGAACGAGGTCACCGTGCCATCGAGGCCGTCATGCACCTGGGCGGCGATGACATCGAGCTGGTCGAGCAACGGGTCGAGCAGGCCATCGATCGACAGCGCGCGGAGCTGTTCGAGCAGGTGGTCGTAGATGGCCAGCGGCGATTCGAGCAGGGCTTCGGCCGAGAGCTTCTCGATCAGGCGCGCGGCGCCTTCTTTGAGGGCGTCGAGCACCGCGAGCAGGTCGCCGATGGGATCGAAGTCGGCGACGCTCTGCTGCACGTCGGCGAAGGCGTCGACCGCGTCGCCGAGCAAGGCATCAGGGCTGAGCGGGGCGATCTCATCATGCACCGCCTGCACGATACCATCGATGGCATCGATGAGCGGCTGAAGGCTGATCTGATCGATGAGATCGTGAATGGCATCGATGGCATCGCGCACCGGGTCGAGCACGGCTTCGATCAACGCGCGGATGCGGTCGCGCACCGCCTGGAAGAGCGGGGCGAGCACCGCGGCGAGGCGCGCGGGCGGCGCGGCGTCGAGCAGGGCGGCGACCACCCCGCTGACGCCGGCGTCGAGGCCGCTGATGCCCAGGCGCTCGACGATGCGCCAGAGCACGTCGCGGATGAGCTTCGCGGGCGAGAACGCGGTCTGGATGCGGCGCAGCGCTTCATCGACCTCGCGCACGCCCTGGCGGCGCAGCGCTTCGACGGTGGTGACCGCGGCTTCGAGCGCGGTCAGATAGCGATCGCGGTTCTGAGCCAGCCCGCCGAAGCGCACGCTGGCGTCGAGGCGCGGCAGGGCGGCTTCGAGGCGGGCGCGGTCCTCTTCTTCGACCGGCAGGCGGTCGATGAGCGCCTGCACCTCGGGGCGCAGCGCGGTGCAGCGGGCGTTGACGTCGTTGGCCAGCGCCGTCACGTCGACCGCGCGCACGCCGTCGCGCATCTGGGTCAGCGCGGCGCCGAGGCGGTCGGTATGCGCGGTGAGCGCGTCGGCGCCCGAGGTGCCAAAAAGCCAGCCGAGCACGGTGGCAAAGCGGCCCGGGTCGATGCGGCGGTCGGCGCCGAAGAGGGCGGGCAGCAGGCTGCCGAGCCATTCGAAGATCGACACGTCGGGGAAGCGCCCGACCGCGGCGCGAATCTCGGTGAACGCGGCGGCGATGAGCGGTTCGAGCTGGGCCGGGTCGACCAGGTCGATGAGCGCCAGCGCCCGGTCGCGCAGGTCGTCGAGCTGCGGGCCCCACTTGTCGAGCTTGACCGCGTCGATCACCGCCTGGCGCGCGCTGGCGACGCGGTCTTCGAGCGGCTGCAGCAGCGCGGCCGGGCTGTACTCGTCGATGGCGGCGTTGATCTGGTCGAAGACGTCGCGCAGCGGTTGCAGCAGGGCGTCGAGGTCGACGCCGGTGACCGCGTCGCGCACGGTGTCGATGGCCTCGCGGATGGGTTCGAGGCCCAGGTCGGGGGCAAAGCCGCGCAGCTCTTCGGCGAGCGCGTCGAACTTGTCGTCGAGCTGTTGCAGGTAGGTGCGCGGGTCGTGGGCGGCGATCTGGGCGATCAGGTCGTCGTAGGCCGCCTGCACGTCGGCGAGCGCCGCTTCCAGCTCGGGGCGCAGGTCGAAGCCGTCTTCGCCGATGCCCAGGGTGTCTTCGACGCGGCCGGCAAACGCGCGCACGTCGACGCGCTTGATGGGCGCGACCGCGGCGTCGACGTCGGCTTTCATCGACTCGGGCAGCAGGCTCCACGGCACGGCCTCGACCACGTCGCTGGCGGTGTCGATGGCGCCGATGGCGGTGTCGAAATAGGGGCCGAGCTGGGCCTTGGCGATCAGGTCGGCGAGGGTCTGGATGCCGTCGCGCGCCTTGCCGATGGCGGCGGCGAAGTCGACGCCTTCGATGAACTCGCGGGCGTCGGCAAAGAGGGCGTCGACGTCGTCCTTGAAGCCATCGACGAAGCCTTCGACCGCGCCCATGGCGTCGGTGGCGGTGCGGGCGGCGTTGTCGAGCGCGACGCGAATCTGATCGATGAAGTCGCTGATGGCTTGCAGCGCGGCCGTGATCGGGTCGAGCACCGCGTGCAGCACGTCGGCGACGCGGTCGAGCGGCAGCGCGCGGATGACCTGGGCCACGGCGTCGAGCGCGCCTTCGATGGCGCTGGTGACGCGGGTGATCAGCTCGCCGACGCGCTCGAAGAGGCCGGTGACCACCTCGATGCCGTCGGCGAGCGGCTCGACAAAAACCGCGGGGTCGAGCGCGGTCAGGTTTGCGGCGAGCGCGGCGACCTCATCTTCGACGCGGGTGAGCAGGTCGTCGAGCGCGTTTTGCGGCGCGGTGCCGACGTCGATGTCGATGATGGGGCGCAGGCCGTCGACCAGGCGGGTGAGCAGGCGTTCGAGCGCGCCCAGGTCGGCGCCGCGCACCTCGGCGGCCAGCGCGGCGAAGGTGGTGCTCAGCGCGTCGACGTCGAGATAGAGCACCGAGGCTTCGCCGAAGGCCATCGCGGCGGCCAGGCCGTCGGCGAGCGCGTCGAGGCGGTCGGCGCAGAGCTGCACGGCCAGGGTCGCGGCGCGCACGGCGGCCGGGTCGTTGATGTCGACCGCAGCGAGGAAGGCGGCCAGCGTCAGGTCGCCAGCTTGGAAGCAGGCGGCGAGCGCGCCGAAGTCGGCGGGCGCGCGGTCGGCGTCGAGGCGGCCGGCGGCGAGCGTGGCGATGCGCTCGGCGTCGAGCAGGATGGACTCGAGCGCGGTGGTGCCGCCGAGCG
>JAGQJJ010000663.1 GCA_020430675.1 Myxococcales bacterium | reverse complement strand
GAATGCCATGCCAACGAAAGGCCGACGGCGAGCCGGTGCTCGCAGATCACCAGATGGCATCGCTGACAGTCGAGGCGGTGAAAATGGGCCCGCGCTGCGTCGGCGGTGGCGCCCGAGAGGATGACGCGGTCGCGCCCGGTGCCAACTTCGAACTCCATGTACCAGCCGCGGCTGCGGGCTTCGACGTGGCGCGCGAAGGCGCGCACCTCGGGCCAGACTGGCTTGAGGCTCATCAGCCCGCCCCGGCGCTGGCCGATGAGCTCGCCGAGCAGCAGCAACGCCGCCGGGGCGTCGATGCGCGCATCGGCCGGCACATCGAGCGCCATGCGCTCGCGATAGCCCGTGGGGAGAAGGATCATGGCGCGCACAGTGCCGAGGTCACCGCGCGTCGTCAACCCCCCGGCGAGCGCGCCTGCTGTCAGCGGCGCGCGGCGCCGTTGCGCCCGTCGCGCTTGTCCGCGACGCCTGGCGGCGTTCTGTCGCTGCGCGACCGGCCGGCGCCCCGTCGCGTCGCGGGCTTGGCCGCTCGACGATGCTTTGGCATCGCCTCCGCTCTCGGCCTTGCCAGCGACGCCGCGTCCGGCGCGCTTGGGGAATCAACGGACTTGCGCATCGCTGTGGCGCGGGCGCGCTCGCCGGGGCTCGCGATCAGCTCGCGACGCGGCTCTGGCGGGGCAGGCTGCTGTAGACCTCCGCCATCACCGGATCGGCGGGCGAGTAGTCGGGCCGGTTGAGCGGGAACCGCTCGCGCGTGGGCTTGATCTCGCCGATCTCGTCCACGTCGAACAGTCGCCAGCCGGGCCCCTCGCCGCTCTTGCTGAAGCCTTCCACCTGCCACGCCCGCAGCAAGAGGCGCCCGCTCTTGCTCAGCCCGAGCACGTGCGGCTCGATGCGCCGCTGGCCGCCGTCGTACTCCAGCGTGAGCCGGAAACGACCCCGGATGGCGTCATGAATGGCAGGAGCAAAGGGATGGATGTTCTGGAGGATCATGGTGATCTCCGTCCCGTTGATGTGATTGCATTCTACCCGAACCAGGGGCGAAGATCGAGCGATGGCGGGCGGCCTGCTGACACGTATTGTCATGAGAAGACAGGGCTTTATCGTCAAATTCTGGCGGCGTCACCCGCGGCGGCAGGCTCGCAGAAGCCCCCGGCCGGCCGCTGTCAAGATGCCTCGGAAATGCCTTGTCGAAGCTGCCTTCGCAAACGGCTGAGTTGTCAGGATGTCATCTCATCCGGGCCAGCGCTCGGGCGCGGGCGGCGGGCGAAGGTCGGCGGCGTGCTCGGCGTGCGGAGGGGCGCGTGGCGCAGTTGGTGCACCAGCTCGATCGAGGCCCGCGCGTCTTCGAGGCCGTGTCCGCGCCCGGCGAGCACCTCCTGGTAGACGCGGGTATGCAGGTCGTCGAAGCCGGTCGAGAAGTCGAACTCGGCGTCGACGATGGTCAGCGCCCGATAGGCGTGCTGCCCGCGCGCCTGCACTTCGGGCGGCAGGTCGCGCCCGCGAATCGACAAGAACCAGTTCACCCGCGCGCCCTTGAGGGTCAGCGTGCCGCGCATGCGGTCGACCTCGCGCAGCGTCACCGCGCTCTGTTCGACGGGCCCGAACAGCCAGATCAGCAGGTCAAAGAAGTGGATGCCGATGTTCATCGCCACCCCGCCCGACTTCTCGTCCGAGCCCTTCCACGCGCGCTGGTACCACGGTCCGCGGCGGGTGATGTACGACAGGTTGACCTCGACCCGCTCACCGCCTCGCGCCGCGATGGCCTCGCGCAGCCGGATGGCCTCGGAGTGCAGGCGAAGCTGCAAGACCGTGTAGACCCGGCGCCCGTACTCCGACTCGATCGCCGCGAGTTGGTCCAGGTTCCAGGGGCTGATGACCAGCGGCTTCTCGCAGATGGCGTGCGCGTGCAGCCGCAGCGCGAGGCGGCAATGCGCGTCGTGCAGGTAGTTGGGCGTGCAGATGGTGACGTAATCGACCGGCGTCTGATCGGCGCGGCGGCGCATCTTCTCAAGGTGCCGGTCGAAGCGCTCGACCTCGGTGAAGAAGCGGCAGTCGGGGAAGTGCCGGTCGAGCACGCCCACGCCGTCGTAGGGGTCGCACGCGGCGACGAGGTCGCCGCCCACGTCGTGGATGGCCTTCATATGCCGCGGGGCGATATAGCCCGCGGCGCCGAGCAGGGCGAACTTCGCGACCATGGCGTTCTCCGGGGCCGCGCGTTCAACTTGCACGCGACCCGTGATGGGCGAATCATGCGGCTTCCGGTCCGGGCGCGCCACTTCGGTCGCGGCCCGCGCAGGGCCGGAGGCTTGAACCGGCCCCCGCCTCCTGGGGAGGATGGACGGGCCGCCGGAGGGAGGAACGCGTGGAGCGACGGCATCTGGGGTGGGCCTGCTTGATGGCCCTGGCGCTGGCGTCAGGGGCTTGTGATTCCGATGAGGAGGCCGACTCGGGCGTGGTCGAGCCCGACGCGCGCCGCGACATGGTCATCGCTCACTCGGTCCCGCAGCCCGATGAGGGGCCAGCCGACCAGGGGCCGATGACCGACCGGGGGCCCGATACGCCCGATGAGGGGCCGCCGCCGGTCGACATGGCGCCGCCCGTCGATATGGCGCCGCCGGTTGATATGGGCCCGATGCGCGATTGCGAGCCCGGCACCACCTCGACCGCGCCCTGCGTGGGCCTGCCCGGCGTCTGCACGCGCGGGGTGGCGACCTGCCAGCCCGATGGCACCTACGGGGACTGCGTGCCGCCCGCGGCGCAGTACCAGCCTGACGAGACGCGGTGCGACGGCCTCGACAACGACTGCGACGGCATGCTCGACGAGGCCTTCCCCGGCGTGGGCGAACCCTGCGACGGTGATGACGATGACCTGTGCGCCTACGGCCTGCTGCGCTGCACGCCCGCTGGTGACGGCGCGGTCTGCACCGATGACGAGCCGGTCAGCGAGACGTGCAACGGCGAGGACGATGACTGTGACGGCAACGTCGACGAAATGGTGGCCGATCCGCCCGCGGCCGCGCGTCAGTCGGGCGTCTGCGCCGGCCAGATCAAGGTCTGCGGGCCCGATGGCGAGTGGATCGAGCCCGATTACACCGCCATCGACGGTTATGAGCGCAGCGAGACGCTGTGCGATGGCCTCGACAACGACTGCGACGGCCGCGTCGACGCGGGCCTGTTTGCGCCCGCGGCCACGTTGCAGGCGGGCGTCTGCGCCGGGCAGGTTCAGCTCTGCGGCGGCGCCGAAGGCTGGCTTGAGCCCGATTATGCGCAGATTCGGCGCTATGAAGCCGATGAGCGCACCTGCGA
>JAGQJJ010000662.1 GCA_020430675.1 Myxococcales bacterium | reverse complement strand
ACCCTCACCGGCGGCGCCGATGGTCGCGACCACAGTGCCCACCTCGACCGTCTCGCCGGCGCCGACCTTGATCGACAACAGCACGCCGCCTGCCGGCGCGGGGATCTCGGCGTCGACCTTGTCGGTGGTGATCTCGAAGATGGGCTCGTCGACCTCGACCGCCTCGCCCACCTGCTTGAGCCAACGCACGATGGTGCCCTCGGCGACCGACTCGCCCATCTGCGGCATGATCACGTTCACGGCCATCGGCTGCACTCCTTCTCTCGGGTCGGGCTCAATAGGCGGCGAGTCGCCGCGCCGTCTGCACGATGTCGTCGAGCTGGGGCAGAAACGCCCGCTCCAGCGCCTTGTTGTATGGGACCGGCGTATCGGCGGCGGTCACCCGCAGGATGGGGCCGTCGAGCCACTCGAAGGCGCCTTCGTTGATGCGGCTTGTCAGTTCGCCCGCGAGGCCGCCGGTGCGCGTATCTTCGTGCACGATCAGCACCTTGCCGCACTCACGGACCGCCGCCAGGACGGCCGCGTCATCAAGCGGCTGCAACGTGCGCAGGTCGACCACGCGCGCTTCGATCCCCTCTTTGGCCAGCGTCTCGGCGGCTTCAAGCGAGGTGTGCACCATGGCGCCGTAGGTCAGGATCGCCAGGTCGTCGCCCGCACGCCGGATGGCCGCCTTGCCCAGCTCGCCGACGGCTTCGGGGCCGGGCAGGGCCTCGCGAAGCTGCGGCGCGCGGTAGAGCG
This sequence comes from Myxococcales bacterium, assembly GCA_020430675.1. The sequence continues at coordinate 2,574 of JAGQJJ010000662.1, read as the reverse complement.
CCTTGTGTTCGATGAACAGCACGGGGTTCGGGTCGCGGATGGCCGCCTTGAGCAGCAGCTTGGCGTCGGCGGCGGTGCTCGGCGCAACCACCTTGAGGCCCGGCGTCTTGATGAAAAACATCTCGACGCTCTGGCTGTGAAACGGGCCGCCGCCCACCCCGGCGCCGCCTGGTCCGCGCACCACGATGGGCACTTCGGCGCCCCACCGGTAATGGCAGCGCGCGGCGAAGTTGGTCAGCATGTTGAAGCCGCACGAGATGAAGTCGATGAACTGCATCTCGACGACGGGGCGCAGGCCCATCAACGCCGCGCCGATGGCCGCGCCGATGATGCCGGCCTCGGCGATGGGGGTGTCGAGCACCCGCTTGTCGCCAAAGCGCGCGAGCAGGCCGTCGGTCAGCTTGAAGGCGCCGCCGTACACGGCGATGTCTTCGCCGAGCAGGAAGACGCGCTCGTCCCGCTCCATCTCTTCGATGAGCGCTTCGCGCAGTGCTTCGATATAGGTCGAACCGGCGGGACGGGCCATCGCGCGCTCCGCTTACAGGTGCAGCGCGTGGCCGAGGGTGGCGTGCGCCGCCTCGCCGATGGCCTCCGACAGCGTCGGGTGGGCGTGGATGGTGCGCGCCAGCTCTTCGACGGTGCACTCGAGCTTGAGCAGCGGGCCGGCTTCGGCGATGAGGTCGGTGGCGTGCGGGCCGATGATGTGCACGCCGAGGATCTCGCCGTAGCGCGCGTCGGCGACGATCTTGACGAAGCCGTTGCTGTCGCCGAGCACCTTGGCTTTGCCGAGGGCCGAGAACGGGAACTTGCCCACCTTCAGCTCATAGCCCTTGGCCTTGGCCTGCGCCTCGCTGTAACCCAGGCTTCCGATCTCGGGGTTGCTGTAGGTGCAGCCAGGCACCTGGCGGTAGTCGATGGTCGGTGGGTTGAGCCCGGCGATGTGCTCGACGGCGATGATGCCCTCGGCGCTGGCCGCGTGGGCGAGCTGCGGGGTGCCGGCGACGATGTCGCCGATGGCGTAGACCCCCGGCTCGGCGGTTCGGTAGAAGGCGTCGGCCTTCACAAAGCCGCGGTCGACCTCAACCTTGGTGCCCTCAAGGCCGATATTGGCGGTCATCGGCTTGCGGCCGACAGCAAGCAGGAAGTGGCTGCCCGAGATCATCGTCGGCGCGCCATTGGTCGGCTCAAGCCGGGCGCGTACGCCGGTCTCGGTGCGCTCCAGGCCCACCAATTTGGTCGCGGTGTGGGTCTTGATGCCGCGCTTCTTGAAGATGCGCTCGAACTCCTTGGAGACCTCTTCATCTTCGAGCGGCACCAGCCGGTCGAGCAGCTCGACGACGGTGACCTCGCTGCCGAAGCTGCGGAACACGCTGGCAAATTCGACGCCGACCGCGCCCGCGCCGAGCACGATCAGGTGCTCGGGCACCACGTCGAGCTTGAGCAGCTCGTCGCTGGTCATGACCACTTTGCCGTCGATCTCGAAGCCGGGCAGCACCCGCGGGTCAGAGCCGGTGGCGAGGATGGCGTGGCGCGTCTCGATGATCTGCTCGCCCTCGGGGCCGCTGACCGCGACCTTGCCCGGCCCGGCGAGGCGCCCGAAGCCGCGGAAGGTCTGCACCTTGTTCTTCTTGAGCAGGAAGGCCACGCCGCCGGCGTTCTGCTGCACGACCTTGTCGAGCCGCTTGAGCACGCCCGACATGTTGACCGCGACCTCACCGACGGTGACGCCAAACTCGGCCGCGTGCCGCGCCTGGTCGATGATCGACGCCGACTCGAGCATGCATTTGGTGGGGATGCAGCCGCGCAGCAGGCAGGTGCCGCCGAAGCGGTCGTCCTTCTCGACAACCGCGGTGCGCAGGCCGAGCTGACCGGCGCGCACCGCCGCCACGTAGCCGCCAGGGCCACTGCCGATGATCACCACGTCGAACGTCGCCGCCATGCCGACCCCTCGCGCTTGCGGTTCGCGGAGTGCCGTTCGTACACCGATCCGCGCCCCGGCGCAAGCCGCGGTCCGGGGCGGTCAATCGAGCGCGAGCCGGCCCTGCGCGGGTGCGCCACCATGGCGCGCGAGATAGCCCTTCACCCGATATTTGGTCGCCGTCGAGCGGCTGGTCATGTAGCGCACCGTGCCAAAGACCGGGCGCTCGGGACCAAACGCGCGGTCGAAGCGGCCGAAGACCCAGAAGATGCCCGAGTACGAGTTCGGATCGCGGCCGTCGAGCGCGTATTTGTTGTTGAGGTGGATGAGGATCGAGAGCGCCTCTTCGGGGGTGCGCGTCCAGTGCAGCACCTTCTTGCCCCAGAGCATGCGCAGGTAATTGTGGATCGTGCCCTCGGTCACGAGCTGCGTCTGGGCGGCGTTCCAGAGCGGGTCATGGGTCGCCGCCTGCTCGAAAGTCGCCAGATCGTAGGTCACCGGCCGCGGATCGCCCCGATGGGCGGCCAGCGTGCGCTTCGCCCAGTCGGGCAGCGTGTCGAAGCGGTCGTAGCGCGGCTCGGCGTGACAGAACTGGTACCCCAGCTCACGCCATGTGATGAGCTGATCGAGGAAGCCTTCGGCCGCCGCCGACATGC
>JAGQJJ010000661.1 GCA_020430675.1 Myxococcales bacterium | reverse complement strand
AGCCAAAGGCGCGTCGCGCCGGCCGTCGCCTGCCCAGGCAACCACGCCACGGCCAGACCGACCAACGCCACGGAAGCCAGCCGAAACGGCGTCAAGGATTGCGGGCGCGAATGGCCTGCAGCTCGCGCCGCAGCATCGGATCGGCCGCGGCCAGCCACTCGCCGAAGATCTGCTCGCGGCTCGTTTTGGGCGCGCGCTCGACGATGTCGAGCACCTCATCGCGAATGAACGGCACACGCTTGCCCAACTCGGTCCACAGCCGCGCGTACGCGGCCGCATCGCCCGCCTCGATCAGCGGTCGCGCCGCCGAGATGCGCACATAGACGTCCGCATGGTCGAGCAGCGCGGTCAGCGCCGCCTTCAGCCCCGGATGCAGCTTCGGGTCGACCTCGGTCAGCAACCGCGCCGCGGTGCGCTTGAGGTTCACCGGCGCGGTCTCCAGCGCCGCCAGCAGCACGTCGAGGCCCTCCTTCTCGCCCAGACACGCCAGCGCAAAGGCTGCGTGCAGGCGCGCCGACGCATCTTCACCGCTCAGCCAGAAGCGCACCAACGGCGTTGCGTCGCCGTCGCGAAAGCGCCCCATCGCCCGCAACAGCTCATCTTGCGCGCCATCGGGCTGCCGCAGCCATTGCCGCAGCGCAAAACGCGCGCGCTCGTCACGCAGGCGGGCCAGCAGGCGCAACGCGGCGGGGCGGTGCGAACTCTCGGCCGCCAGCCGCAGCAGGAAGGCGGTCACGTCGGGCGACTCGAGCGTCCAGAAGCGGTTGAGATAGGCGATCGCCACATCGCGATCCTGCCAATCGGTGGGATCGAGCGCGCCGAGCACCACCGCGACCACCTCGGGGTCGCCCCGGTCGGCCAGAAACCGGACCGCGCGCGCCCGGACCGAGTCGAGTTGGCTTGGCACCAGTTCGTCGAGGACGCGCTGGCGATGCGTGGGGTAATCGATCGCCGCCAACGCCAGCAGCGCGTCCCGCCGCACGATCGGGTTCTCTTCGCGGCTCGCCGTGGTCAGCGCCGCCACCGCCGCCGCATCGCCGATGCGCCCCAGCGCCACCGCGGTCTCGGAGCGCACGTAGTCATTCCGGTCGGCCAACGCCGTCAACAGCGCCGGCACCAGCGCCTTCTGGCCCAGATCACCGGCGACAAACGCCGCGTTGAAGCGAATATAGGCCCGGCGGTCGGCCAACGCCTCGCGCAAGAACGGCACGACATCTTCGCCCAGGCGCTGCAACGCAAAGACCACGTTATTGAGCAGCCGCGCCTCGGCGCTCCGTTGGCGCAGACCGCGCAGGAAGGGCACCGCGCGCTTGTCGCCGATGAGGCCAAGGCTGTGCACGATGGCGTTTTGCAGCGTCTCGTCGTCGTCGAAGCGCCGCATCAGCGCGGGCACCGCCTCGCGCACCGCGAGCCCACCCGCGGCTTCGACGGCGCCCCGCAGCACGCCGCGCGGCGGTTGGTCGTCACCCTTGGCGTTGAGGGGCGCCAGCACCCACTCGCGAAGCTGCGCCGGGCTCAGCCGACGGCGCAAATCCCAAAGCGCCTGTTGCGCGTCGCCATCCCATGTGCGCTTGAAGTAGGCAAAAAGAGGCCCGACCGCGGCCGGATCGCCCAGCCGACCCAGCGACTCGATCGCCCGACCCTGCAAATAGGCCGGCACGCGGGCGGCGCCCACCAGCGCGAGAAGGTGCGGCGTCGCCTCGCGGCTCTCGACCTGGCCCAGCGCCCGAATCGCCAGGCTGCGCACGTCATCATCGGGATCTTCGAGCGCGTCGATCAGCGCCTGCAGCGCCGCCGGGTCGCGCGTCGCGGTGAGCACCGCCGCGCAGGCCGCGCGCACATAGGCGCTCATATTATTGACCAGCCCGTTGACGATCGCCGGCGTCGCGCCGCGCCCCAGGCGGATCATCTCGCTCGTCGATGGCAGGTCGTCAGGGTCGAGGTTGATCAGCAGATCGGCCTCGGCCGGCATTCGGGTCAGCACTTCGCGAATGCGGTCCTGCCGCGTCTGCGCGCGCAGGCCGGCCCATGCGCCCGCGAACAGCACCAAAAGCGCCAGCAGGGCGCCGCCCGACGCCAGCGCGCGCCTCGCCGATATGCTGACCGAACGGGCACTTTCGTGACGGGCGGGCGATGGGTGCATGGGCTCTCCTCAGGGGCCAGACCGGGCCGCCCCGCGCCGCGTGACGGGCGGCCACGGGCCGATTCCACGACGCGCGCGAAGCGCGCAGAACCGCGCGCGCGCGGAAGCAAACGGCGACCACTCACTAGCACATCGCGCGTCTGGCGACCTGCAAAATGGATATCCCCGGATTTACCTTGACCAGCCGGTCTGATCGGTGCAGTGATTACCGTGACACGGGCCAGAGGCGCCCGTGAAGACGATGCGGTGACGGACCGCGCTCGGAGAATACGAATGAACGACATCAAGCTTGGCAAGGCCGTGCGGCGAGTCCTCGTCATTGACTCGGCGCCCGACGGCTCCAGCCACATCACCACCGTCTACAAGACCAAGAACAAGAAGACCAAGAAGCGTCGGCTCAAGCGGGCCGAGAAGCTTCTGCGCCGCCTCGCGATGGCCGAGCGCGCCGCGTCGGGCATCTACCTCAAGCGCCATCGCCGTTCGGGCACCAAGCACAAGGACGGCGCTCTGCGCGACTTCGGTCGCAACCTCGGCAAGGCCATGCGCAAGGGCGCGAAGAAGGCCAAGCTGAAGAAGGTCGCCTGATCGACCCCCCGTCGGGCGCGACGCCAGCTTGCGCCCGACCCCCCTCGCCCCTGCCACCGCCGCCTGCCCCTCAGACGCGATGTCTGCGCCCGATGAGGCAGTGAGCGCTCGCCATGCCCCGTTGAATCCTGCGTGACGTGCCCGAGCGCGGATCGTCAGGGCGGCAACGTGTGCACGTCGAACAGACCGATCGCGACCCGATAGAAGTACCGGTCATGCCATTTGCCCATTCGCGGCGCGACGTTGCGAAAGCCTGAGGCGTTGCCGCTGTAGTAGTGGCCCCAGTAATCGACGGTGTTGCCGCAGGCGTCGACGTAGGATCCACCGCCATCGGTGATCTCGGTCACCCGGCCGGTGCTGCCGATGTCGGTCACATCCCAGAGGCGCTCTTTGCGGGTGCCGGCCACGCGGGCGCTCTCGAAGCCGTAGTAGAGGTAGGGCCGACTGCCGGGGCCACGGGAGAACGTGAGGAACTCCACCGCGCGCGGCGGGTCGGGGAGCGGCTGGCGCCAGATCGGCGGACCGGGATCGGCGCAGCCGTGCGGGGGCAGGCAGGCGTCGATCTGGAAGACCTGCACCGCGCCCGAGCGCAGCTCGCCA
>JAGQJJ010000660.1 GCA_020430675.1 Myxococcales bacterium | reverse complement strand
TCAGGCGGCCGATCCCGACGATTGCCTGGCCGATCCGAATGTCGACGAGAACTGCGACGAGGTGCCCCAGCGGCAGGTGCAGTTGAGCGCCTTCAGCATCGAGGTGCACGAGGTCACCAACGCGCAGTACCGCCGCTGCGTGGAGGCCCAACGTTGCAGCCTGCCGGCGCGGCCGATGGGCATCGACAGCGCCGAGCGCTTCTTCGAGCCCGAGTTTGATGACTACCCGGTGGTCTGGGTCAGCCGCGTGCAGGCCCAGGCCTATTGCGCGTGGGCCGGCGGCCGCCTGCCGACCGAAGCCGAGTGGGAGCGCGCCGCCCGCGGGGACGCGCCGCTCGACGTGACGCGCATCTATCCCTGGGGTGACGCCGATCCGGGCTGCGCGCGGGCCAACATCGACAATTGCGTGGGCGAACCGCAGCCGGTGGGCCAGTTCGACGGCGACGTGAGCGCCGGGTCCATCCTCGACCTCGCCGGCAACGTGCACGAGTTTGTCAGCGGCTGGTACGACCCGCTCTATTACCGCCGCGCCCCCGAGTTCGACCCACCGGGCGCCGAGAACCCGGGCGCCATGGAGCTGATCCCGGTGCGCGGCGGCAGCTACGCCACCGGGCCCGAGTTCAGCACGGTCAGCTATCGCGGCAGCATCCACCTCGTGAACGTGCGCCGCCGCCAACCCGACCTGGGCTTTCGCTGCGTGCAGACCCGCGCGGGTCGCTGATCGGGTTACGCCGGCTCGTCGGCCGAGTGCACCTCGACGGCGGTGACGCCGGGCAGCGCGGCGACGGCGGCGCGCGTGGCGGCGTCGGCGGTGCAGACCATCACCACCTCCAGATCGGCGGGCGTCAGGTGCCGGCGCACGGCGGCGCGCACTTCGTCTGCCGTGGGCTTCGCCAGGTCGGCCAGGTAGGTCTCGACGTAGTCCTCGGGCCGCCCCAGCAACCGGGCCCGCACCCGCTGGGCGGCGCGCAGGGCGGCGGTCTCGATCGAAAAGGGGAAGGCATGGATGAGGTGGTCGCGCGCAAAGGCCACCTCGTCGTCGTCGAGACCTTCGTCGACAAAGCGGTCGTACTCGCTGAGCAGCAGGCCGAGCGCCTCGACGGCGTACTCGGCTGAGGGCGCCGCCGAGAGCATATAAGCCCCGGTCGTGCGCTCGACGCCCAGGCGGGCGTAGGCGCCGTAGCTCCAGCCGCGCTTGACGCGCACCTCTTGCATCAGCCGCGCGGTGAAGGTGCCGCCGAACGCTGTGGTGGCCAGATAGAGCGGGATGAACGCCGGATCGGCGGCGGCGATGGTCGGGTGGCCGAGCAGGATCTGCGCCTGCGAGCGATCGGCCTTGTCGACCAGCGTCACCCGGCGGCCCTCGCGCGCCGGCGGATCGGGCAGCGCCCAGCGCAGGGGCGCGCCCTCGGGCAGCTTGCCAATCGCGTCGGCGAGCAGGCCATGCAGCGTCTTCTCATCGACTTCACCCGCGCTGCCGACCAACAGGTTGGCGCGGCAATAGGTGCGTCGGTAATGGGCCGCGACATCGGCGGGCGTGATGGCGGAAAGACTCTCTTTGCTGCCATTTCCGCCATGGCCGAGCGGGTGACCGGCAAAAACCTGGCGCCGGAACCACATGCGCGCCAGGTAGCTGTCATCGTCGCGGGCCGCCTCCAGCTCGGCGAGCATCTCGCGCTTGACCTTCTCGATCTCATCGGCGGCCAGCAGCGGCTCGGTCAGCACCTCGCCGAGCAACGCCAGATAAGCGGGCAGATGCCGCGTGAGCACCGTGCCGCCCAGGCTGACGGCGTAGGTCTGCGTCGAGGTGATGAGGTCGGCGCCCAGGCTCTCGATCGCCTCTTCCAGCTCGGCCCGCCCGCGGCGCTTCGTGCCGCGCAGCAGCGCGCGGTTGGTCAGCGCGGTCAGGCCTTCGCGCCCCGGCGGATCGAAGGCGGGCCCGCCTTGGAAATAGAGCGTGAGCTGCACGATGGGCAGCCCGCGATGCTCGACCAGAATGACGTCCACCGTGGATTGCCTCACGCGGCCAAGGCTCGGAGACGGCGCACGGTCTCGGCGAGCGGGGTGTCTTCGTCGGGGCCCTGGCGCAAGAAGGCCTCCAGGGCGGCGTGCCGGTCGAGGGCGCGGTCGGTGTCGGCGTCGGCGCCGCGGTGGTAGGCGCCCACGTCGACCAGATCGCGGGTGCGGGCCAGCGCCGCGCACAGGCGACGCACCGCAGCGGCGGCGCGCTGATGTTCAAGCGCGGCGACGTCGGCCATGCAGCGGCTGACGCTCTCGCCCACCGCGACCGCCGGGAAGCGCCCCGCGCCCGCGAGCGCCGCGTCGAGCACCAGATGCCCGTCGAGCAGCGCGCGCGCCAGCTCGGCGACGGGATCATCGGCGGCCTGGCCCTCGACCAGCACCGCGTAGACCGCGGTCAACCGGCCGTGGGCGTCGTTGGCCGCCCGCTCGATCAGCGCGGCCAGCGTCGGGTCGAGCGAGGCCGGAAACCCGCGCCGCGTGGTCGGTTCACCGGCGGCGACGCCCACGGTGCGCACGGCGCGGGCCACGCGGGTCAACGAGTCGAGCAGCAGCAGCACCGAGCGGCCCTCGCTGCGGAAGCGCTCGGCGATGGCCGTCGCCGCCTCGGCGCCGCGCAACCACGCCAGCGGCGGGGCGTCGGCCGAGGCCACCAGGACCACCGTGCGCCGCCGCGCCACCGGGCTCAGGCGGCGCACGAAGTCGCCCACCTCGCGGCCGCGCTCGCCGATGAGGCCAACGACGACCACATCGACGTCGGCGCCGGCGGCCATCTGGGCCAGCAACGTGCTCTTGCCGGCGCCCGGGCCCGCTTCGAGCGCGAGCCGCTGGCCCAGGCCCAGGGTGCACAGACCGTCGATCACCCGCACACCGAGCGCCAACGGCTGATCGACCGGCGCGCGAGTGAGCGGATCGGGGGGCGGGCGGCGCAGCGGCCAGTCGGCGGTCGGCAGCGGCGGGCCGCCATCGATGGGATCGCCCAGCGCGTCGATCACGCGGCCGAGCATGGCGTCGCCCGCGGCGAGCAGCGGCATGCCGGCGACGCGGTTCAACGCCAGCCCGGCGCGCACGGTGCCCAAGGGTCGCAGCGGCAGCGCGATCGCCTCGCCGCCGTCGAAGCCGACCACCTCGACCAGCCCGCCCTCGACCGTCGCCAGCCGCTCGCCAACCCTCGCTTCGGGCAGCGCCAGCCGCAGCGCCTGGCCGGTGGCGCCGAGCACCGAGCCCGCGGCGGGCGCCGCCCCGGCGCGCACGGCCGCCGCCAGCGCGGCGAGCGAAGCCCCGCTCACGGGCGCCGGCGCCCGTAGACCGT
>JAGQJJ010000659.1 GCA_020430675.1 Myxococcales bacterium | reverse complement strand
CAGCACGCCCTTCTGCGGGCCGACGATGCCAGGCCAGGTCGTCTCGCGCGCATGGCAGGGCGTGCATCGCTGCTGAATGATGGGATGAATCTTGGTGGCGAAGTCGGGCACATCGCCGCCGACGTCGATCGTCGCCGGGCGCGTGACAAACGCCAGCGCCAGCACGCCAGCGACCGCCAGCGGCCACAGGATCACGTTGTGTTGACCCCGGCCGCGCAGGTTGAACCAGTGGCGGATGACCGCCCCGGACAATGAAAGCCCGGCCAGGATGGCCCAGTTCCAGGCGTGGCCATAGGTGATCGGGTAATGGCCGCTGACCATGATGAAGAGCACGGGCAGCGTCATGTAGTTGTTGTGCAGCGAGCGCAGTGCGCCGGCGCGGCCCAGCTCGCCGTCGGGCGCTTCGCCGCGGATCATCGCGTCGACCATGCGCCGCTGGTTGGGGATGATCACGAAGAAGACGTTGGCCGCCATGCAGGTGCCAAGCGTGGCGCCGACGTGAATGTACGCGGCGCGGGCGCTGAAGACCTGGGTCAGCCCGAAGGCGGCGGCGGTGGCGAGCGCAAAGCCGACGGCGGCAAAGACGCGCGGGTGGTGCCGCAACGGCGAGCGGCAGAGCAGGTCATAGATCAGCCAGCCCCCGACCAGCGTGCCCACGCCGATGCCCACCGCGGCCCCGTGCGACAGCTCGGCGACCGCCGGGTCGGTCAGGAAGCCCGCGCCGCCCAGGTAGTAGACCAGCACCAGCAGCGAAGCGCCGCTCAGCCAGGTGACGTAGGCCTCCCATTTGAACCAGTGCAGCGTCTCGGGCAGCCGCTCGGGCGCAACGGCGAAGCGGCTGACCTGGTAGAAGTGGCCGCCGTGCACCGCCCAAAGCTCGCCGGCAACCCCGGGGCGCGCTTCGGGCGGTGGCCGCAAGTGGTTGTTCAGCCAGACGAAATAGAACGAGGCGCCGATCCAGGCCACGCCGGCGATGACGTGCAGCCATCGCACCGACAACTCCAGCCATTCCAGCAGATGCGGGACCATCGACGGGCATCCCTCCTGGCCTTGCGCGGCGAGGGTATGCCGCGGCGGCGCGGGGGTCAACGCATCGCTGCCCGCCCTCCGCGCTGACCGGCTGCTGCCGCGCGAGCCAGATGCGCGGCGCCCCGAATCTCGCTAGACTCTGCGGCTCGACGCTCAGGAGGGCCGATGGCCGATTCGACGCTGCAACCGATGGTATTCGCCGGGCTGACCGAGCTGGCCTCATCGGCCGTGGGCGGCCGCGCGGTGCTGGCCAGCGACGACTTCTTCGCGGGCAAGGAGCACCTGATCGCGCCCAAGCCGCCCGTCTTTCTGCCCGACGAATACACCGAGCGCGGCAAGTGGATGGATGGCTGGGAGTCGCGCCGTCGCCGCACGCCGGGCCATGACTGGTGTATCGTCGAACTGGGCGTTCCCGGCGTGGTGCGCGCGCTCGACATCGCCACGCACTTCTTCCTCGGCAACCACCCGCCGTTTGCATCCGTCGACGCCTGCCACGCGCCCGGCGCCTCGCCCGAGGCCCTGCGCGACGCGATCACCTGGACGCCGATCGTGCCGCAGGTGCGCCTCGAGCGCGGCGCGCACAACCCGGTGGCGGTGGTGCGCGAGGGCACCTGGACGCATCTGCGGCTCAACATCTATCCCGACGGCGGCGTGGCCCGCCTGCGCGCGTATGGCACGCCGCGGCCCGCACAGACCGACGCCGAGATCGACCTGGCCGCGTTGCAGCACGGCGGGCGCGGCCTCGCGTGCAGCGACAGCTTCTTCTCGCCGATGGACAACCTGCTGCGCCCCGGCCCCTCGACCTATATGGGCGACGGCTGGGAGACCCGCCGCAGCCGCCCGCCCGGGCGCGATTGGGTGATCGTGGCCCTGGGCACCCCGGGCAAGGTGCGCATGGCGCGGATCGAGACGCATCACTTCAAAGGCAACCCGCCGGCCCGCGCGGCGCTCGACGGGCTGTACTGGCCCGGCGCGCCGGCTTCGATGCTGGTCGACTGCGGCGACTGGCGGCCGCTGGTGCCGATGAGCCCGCTTCGCGCCCATCACACCCATGACTTCGAAGCGATCGATGGCGGCCCCTTCACGCATGTCCGCCTGCGCATCGAGCCCGATGGCGGCATCTCGCGGTTGCGCATTCTGGGCACGCCGACCGCCGCGACGCCCGGCGAGCGCGACCCGCTGGTCGCCCACCTCAACGGCCTGAGCGCCGACGAGGCCCGCGCGGCGCTGACCCGCTGCTGCGGCGCGCGGCGATTTGTCGAGGGCCTGCTGGCCGCCCGGCCCTTCGCCAGCCGCACGCACCTGTTCGGCGACGCCGAGCGCGTCTGGTGGCATCTGGGCGATGCCGACTGGCTCGAGGCCTTTGGCCACCACCCGCGCATCGGCGCGGATGTCGAAGCTTTGCGGGCCAAGTTCGCCGCCACCGCCGACTGGTCGGCGGGCGAGCAGGCGGGCGTGGCCAGCGCCGACGAAGCCGTGCTGCAAGCCCTCGCCGACGGCAACCGCGCCTACGAAGCCCGCTTCGGCTACATCTTCATCGTCTGCGCCACCGGCAAGTCGGCCGCCGAGATGCTCGCGCTGCTGCGCGCGCGCCTCGACGCCGACCCGCCCGCCGAGCTGCGCGTCGCCGCGGGCGAGCAGGCCCGCATCACCAGACTGCGCCTGGAGAAGCTGATCCCGTGAGCCCGATCACCACCCATATCCTCGATACCGCCCGCGGCAAACCGGCCAGCGGCGTGCCCGTGCGCCTCGAACACCTCAACGGCGACGCCTGGATTCCCGCGGGCGCCGGAGTGACCGACGTCGACGGCCGCGTGCGCGACCTGCTGCCCGCCGGCAAACTGGCCGAGGGCATGTACCGAATCACCTTCGACACGGCGACCTACTTCGTCGAGCAGCGCACGCCCGGCTTCTACCCCTACGTGCAGGTGGTCTTCGACATCGAGGATCCCAGCCAGCACTACCACGTGCCGTTGCTGCTCAGCCCGTACGGCTTCTCGACCTATCGCGGGAGTTGATCCGATGCCCACCTCGCTCAGCGAAGCCACCCTGGGCGCGCTGCTCGATCGCCTGACGCCGGCCAACCAGGCGGTCAACGCGCGTTATCCCGGCGCCTCGGCGGCCCGCCAGCCGGTGCACAGCGTGTATGGCGGTGCCCAGCTCTTCTCGGCCGACACCTCGGTGCGCCTCGGCGAGCTCGCCCGCGCCGCGTTTGCCGAGTACGCGCCCGATTGCGTCACCTTCGCCCGCGCTTTGGGCCTGCCGGGCGCCGACCGCCTGCCCGACGCCGACGCCGCGCGCGCCCTG
>JAGQJJ010000658.1 GCA_020430675.1 Myxococcales bacterium | reverse complement strand
CGGGTGGGGGATGCGATGGCGGGCGACGCGCTGCCGGTTGACGGCGCGGTGGACGCGCAGCCGCCCGACGCCGCGATCGACCTCGATGAAGACGGCGTGCCCGCGCCGGCCGATTGCGATGATGGCGATCCGTCGATTCACCCCGGCGCCGCCGAGGTGTGCGATGGCGTCGATCAGGACTGCGACGAGGCGGTGGATGAGGGCCTCATCGGCTGCTGCCGGCCCGGCGAGGCGCGGCCTTGCGGGTCTGATCTGGGCGATTGTGTGCCCGGCGAGCAGGTCTGCGGCGATGACGGCGCGTTTGGCCCCTGCGCGGGCGGCATGGGCCCGTCTGTCGAGAGCTGTGCCGCGGGTGATCAGGACTGCGACGGCACTGCCGATGAGGGCCTGGGGCTGGGCGCGGCCTGCGCGGTGGGCCAGGGCGCGTGCCGGACCGAGGGCGTGGTGATCTGCACTGCTGAGGGGCCGGGCTGCGATGCGGTGGCGGGCGCGCCGATCAACGAGCGCTGCAACGCGATCGATGATGACTGCGACGGCCGGGTCGACGAGACGCTTGACCTGCGGCAATGCGCAAATGGTGCGGGCGCCTGCCGGGTGGTCGCCGATCGGCTGTGCGTCGACGGCCAGGTGGTCTGCCCCGCCGAGCCCGGGGCACCCACGCCCGAGCGGTGCAATGCCATCGACGATGATTGCGACGGCTCGGTCGACGAGTCGCTGGGCTTGGGCGAGGCGTGTCCGGCGGGCGTCGGGGCGTGCACCGGCATCGGCGTGTTTGTCTGCGGCGTTGACGGCGACGTCGTGTGCGATGGCGTGCCCGGGGCGCCGCACGACGAGACGTGCAACGAAGCCGACGATGACTGCGATGGCCGCGTTGACGAGGACTTTGCGGTCGGCACGGCCTGCGCCGTGGGCGACGGCAACTGCGCGCTCCGGGGCGTATGGCTGTGCGGGCCCGACGGGCAGCGCGTCTGCATCGGCGAAGCGGGGCCGCCGCAGGGCGAGCGCTGCAACGCCGCCGACGACGACTGCGATGGCGCCATCGATGAGGGCCTCGGCGTGGGCGACGCTTGCACGGTCGGCGTTGGCGCCTGCGCGCGCGATGGTCGCGTCGTCTGCGGGGTCGACGGGACGGCCCGCTGCGATGCGCAGGCCGGCCAGCCGCTGGTCGAGGGCTGCAACGGCGTCGACGATGACTGCGACGGCACGACCGACGAGGGGCTGGCCAACGCCTGCGGCGGGTGCGGGCCGGTGCCCGACGAGGCCTGCAATGCGCGCGATGATGACTGCGATGGCCAGGTCGACGAAGGCACCGAGATGGTGGCCGGGTTCGGCGTCTGCGTCGCCGCCATCGGTGTGGCCGATGCGCCCGCGGGCGCGTCCGGGCTCGGCGCGGCGCTGGCGGCGGCGGGTGACCTGAACGACGACGGCGTGGCCGATGTGCTCGCCGGCGCGGCCACCGGCCAACAGGGCTTCGCGGTGGCCATCTCGGGCGCCGATGGCGCGCGCCTCTGGGGCTTCGCGGGAGCGGCGAGCCTGGGCACGACGGTCGCGGCCGGCGACGTGAACGGCGATGGCGCACGCGAGCTGTTCGCCGGCGCGCCCACCAGCGGCGCGGGCGTTGTCGTGCAGCTCGACCGGGCGGGCGGCGTGGTGCGCCAGATCGACGGCGATGATGGCTTCCGCGCCGGGCGCGCCATCGCGGCGGCCGATGGCGCGGCCTACCTGGCGATGGGCGACTCGACCGCCAACGGTGGCCTATTTGGCAGCGACGGCGCCGTGCGGGTGGTCTACTTCGACCAGGGCGGCCTGCGCACGGCGACCCTCGCGGGCAACAACCTGCGTCAGATGGGGGGCCGCGTCTTCATGGTGCCCGACCTGGGCGCCGATGGCGCGCCCGACATGGTCGCGACCGGCTTCAACCGATTCGAACGCGCGGTTTACCTGTATACCGATCCGCCGGGCGGCGCGGTCTCGGCCCCCATCCAACCCGGACTCGCGGGCGGCAGCTTCGGCGAAGCGCTGGTCTACGGGACGCTGCTGCCCGAGACGCGCGTCTACGCCATCAGCGCGCCCCAACGCGACAACGCGCGCGGCGGTGTCTACGCGCTGGCCGGGGGCAGCTTCCTCGGCGACCCGCTCGTGACCGCCGAGCGCGGCCAGCGGCAGGGCTATCGACTGGCGGTGCTGCCCCGCCCGGCGGCCGATCGCGACGCGCTGATCGTGGGCAGCGAAGCCGGCGCCGGGGCCCAGGTCTGGCTGCTCGATCTCAACGAGGCCGGCGACGCCCAGATCGCCCGCAGCGCGGTCATCCCAGGCGCCGGCGCCTCGTTCGGGCGCGACGTGGCCATCGGCGAGGTGGGCCCCGATGGCACCCGGCGCCTGTTTGTCGGCGAGCCCGAGGGCGGCGGTCGGGTGCACATCTACTCGGTTCGCTGATCCCGACCCGCCGCGTCGCCCGGCGCTCGACGTCCGGGGGTACTTTCCCGCGCTTCGGCTGGAGTAGACTGCGCCCGTGCCCTCCACCGATCCGATCATCGACGCGCTCGAAGCGGCCCGCGCCGAGCTGCTCGATCCGGGCTTGCGCAACCCGCTCGTCCGATTTCGCCCGTCAAGCCGGCACGGCGTCGAGATCGTCGATGAGCGCAGCGCCGAGGTGTTCCGGATCCTGGTCGCCGAAGGCCGCGACATGGACTTCCTGCCCGCCCCCGACGCCGACTCGGCCGCGTCGGCGCTGGCCCAGCCCGAGGTCGACGGACGCCCGGCGGCGCGCCATGTCGATCGCCACCTGCAGACGCCGCACGCGACCGCCAACCTGCAACGCCGCCTGCTCGACACCGCGCAGCAAGCGCGCACGTTGGTCGAGGAGCAGGGCGTCAACGTCTGCGCCCTGGCGCTGGGCATGCTGCACTGGCCCGATGGCGACCAGACCCACCGCGCGCCGCTGCTGCTGATCCCCGCGGTGCTCGAGCGCACCAACGCGCAGTGCCGCTTCACCGTGCGCGCCGATGATGACCCGCATGGCAACCCTTCGCTGGCGGTGATGCTGCGCTCGGTGCACGGCTTCGAGCTGCCGTTGCCCGGCGATGATCTCGACGCGGCGACCTATGTGGCCGAGGTCGAAAAGGCGGTCGGTGCGCGACCCGGTTGGCGCGTGGTCCGCGACGAGATGGCCCTGGGTCTCTTCGACTTCGGACGCCTGCTGCTCTACCACGACCTCGACCCCGCCGCGTGGCCCGCGGGCGGGGCGCCGGCGCAGCATCCGGTGGTGCGCGCGCTGCTCGGCGAGGGCTTTCCCGGCGATGAAGCCGGCGCGACCGCGCCGCTGGTTGTCACCCA
>JAGQJJ010000657.1 GCA_020430675.1 Myxococcales bacterium | reverse complement strand
TGCTGTGGCACCGCTTGACGATCGAGGGCCCGGCGCCCACCGGCCTGATCGCGCGGCTGGCCGTGGCCATCGCCGCCCGCGCGCCCGCAGCGCCAGCGCGGCTGATGGTGCCGGTCGACGTGCGCAATTACCGCCGCGGGCTGCGCGCCACCGGCAACCTGAGCTATCCGCTCTTCCTCGAAGTGGCCGCCGAGCAGCCCTGGCGTGACGTGCAGCGCACGGTGCTCAAGGGGCTCAAGGACAAGGCCCCCCTGCACCTCGACCCGGCCGAGCGCATCGCGCCGTGGTTGCCGCTGTGGTTCTTCGCCGGGTTCTATCGGTTGTGGATCGCCACTCAACAGCGCCGCGGCCGCTATCCGTTCACCGCGCTGCTCTCGCAGATCGCGCTGCAAACCACGGCGCCGCTCGACGCGCCCGGCTTTGCGACCCGCGCCCTGTTTGTGCTGCCGATGCAGAGCGACATCTTCCCGCTGACGCTGGCGGTCGCGACCGTTGCCGGCCGCGTCGACGTGGTGCTCAGCGCGCCCGAGGCGCTCGTCGATCGCGCCGGCCTCGCCCGCCTTGCCGACGCCGCGCGCGCGCAGCTTGTCGCCGAATCGGTGGCCGCAGCGTGAGCGCGCGGCGCGTCCTGGTGACCGGCGCCACCGGCTTCCTCGGCGGCGCGGTGGCCGCGCGCCTGCACGCCGCGGGCGATGAGGTCACCGCGACCGGGCGCGATCTCGCGGCCGGCGAGGCGCTGCGGGCCCGCGGACTGAACTTCGTCGCCGCCGATCTCACCGACGCCGCCGCGGTCGATCGCCTCTGCGCCGCGCAGACCCACGTCGTGCACTGCGCCGCCCGCGCCGCCTCGTGGGGCCCCTACGACGCCTTCTGGCAGGCCAACGTGCTCGCCACCCGCCACGTCGCCGAGGCCACCCGCCGCGCCGGCGGCCACCTGGTGCATATCTCGACGCCCAGCATCTATGTCGCGCGCCGCGACCAGTTCGACGTGCCCGAAGACGCGCCGCTGCCGCCGCCGATCAACCACTACGCCGCCACCAAACACCTCGCCGAGCTTGAGGTCGACCAGGCCCATGCCGCCGGCCTCTCGGTGATCACGCTGCGCCCGCAAGCCATCCTCGGCCCCGGCGACACGACGTTGATGCCGCGCATCTTGGGCCTCGCTGCGCGCGGCACGCTGCCGGTCATCGGCGACGGCTCGATGACGCTCGCGGTGACCGGCGTCGAGAACGCCATCGACGCCATCGAAGCCGCCCTGGCCGCACCGCCCGCCGCGCTCGGCCGCAAGTACAACATCACCGATGGCGAGGCGGTGCGCCTGCAAGCGGTGCTCGACCAGGTCTTTGCCCTGCTCGGCGTGCAATGCCGGCGGCGCCACATCTCGCGCGGCCTCGCCTGGATGCTCGCCGGGCTGGTCGAGACGCTCTGGCGCCTGCTGCGCCGCGGCGAACCGCCGCTCACCCGCTACGCCGTCTGCCTGCTCGGCTACGGCCGCACGCTCGACATCTCCGCCGCGCGCCGCGACCTGGGCTACGCGCCCCGCGTGCCGCTCGATGAGACCCTCGCCCGCTTCGCCGACTGGTGGCGACAAGCGAACCCACCGCACGGAGACAAGACATGCTGACCCGCATCGAAGCCCTCGGCGCAGTCGTGCCCGAGACCATCGAGACCACGCCGGCGCTGATCGACCGCATGGTCTTCAAGCCGCCCTTCGACGTGCAGGCCATCACCGGCATCCGCGAACGGCACGTCTGCAATGACGAAGAAGACTCGCTCTCGCTCGCCGTGCAGGCCGCCAAGGACTGCCTGTCGCGCTCGCGTTATCGCGCCGAAGACCTCGACGTGATCATCTCGGCGTCGATCTCGCGCTTCCGCGTGCCGATGCGCATGTGCTTCGAGCCGGCGTTTTCGTTGCAGGTCAAGCGCGCCATCGGCGCCGAGCAGGCGATGCACTTCGACGTGTCGAACGCCTGCGCGGGCATGATGACCGGCGTCTACCTGCTCGACAACCTCATCAAAGCCGGCGTCGCGCGGCGCGGCATGGTGGTCAGCGGCGAGCGCATCACGCCCATCGTCGACACCGCCGCCGCCGAGGTGCGCGACGCCCGCGACCCGCAGTTCGGCTCGTTGACCGTCGGCGACTCGGGCGCGGCGGTCATCATCGACGCCGCCGAAGACGAGAACGACTGCATCCACTACATCTCGCTGCTCACCTGCGCCGAGCACTCGCAGCTCTGCCTGGGCATGCCCAGCGACCAGCGGGCGGGCGTCGCGCTCTACACCATCAACCACGAGATGCACCGGCAAGAGCGCGTGCAGCTCTGGCCGCTGTACCAGATCGACTATCTCGCCGGCCGCGGCTCGACCTTCGCCGAGGAGCAATACGACTACATCGTGCACCACCAGGTGGGCACGACCGCGGTGCGCCTGTTCTCCAAGTTCGGGGGCGCGATCTTCAAGGCTGACATGCCCCAGCAGCTCACTTGCGTCGAGACGCACGGCAATACCTCGACGACCTCGCATTTCATGGTGCTGCACAAGCACCTCAAGGAGAACCGCGTGAAGAAGGGCGCGAAGTTCCTGCTGGTGCCGGCCGCTTCCGGCGTGATCACCGGGTGCGTCGCGGTGACCCTCTCGTCGTTGGAGGTCTGAGCATGGGCGCGCTCATCGAATCGACCGGCATCAACACCGACGCCGAGGGCTCCATCGCCCGCGCCATCGCCGCCGGCAAGGCCTGCCTGGGCGCCGTGGGCCTGGAGGGCGACGACGTCGACGTGCTCATCAACGTGGGCGTGTACCGCGACGCCAACATGGTCGAGCCGGCGATGGCCGCCCATATCCAGAGCGGCCTGGGCATGAGCCTCGACTATGCCCGCAAGCCGCGCGCCGGCTTCTCGTTCGACCTGATGAACGGCGCGTGCGGCGTGCTCAACGCGGTGCACGTCGCCGGCGCGCTGCTGATCACCGGCGCGGCGAAGCGCGTGCTCATCGTCTCGGGCGACGGCCACCCGGCCAAGCATTCCGACCACGGCGATGACTTCCCCTATGCCGGCGTTGGCGGCGCGATGCTGCTCGCGCCCGGCGCGCGGCCGGGCTGCGGGTTCGGGCGCGTGAGCCGTCGCGACGGACCCGCCGGCGATCTGGGGCGCGAGGGCTTTGTCGACCTGACCGAGACCGGCCCGCACGGGCGCGACCACATCACGGTGCGCCGCAGCCCGGGCGAGATCGACGCCCTGCTCGACCTGGCCACCGCGACGGCGATGGACTGCCTCGACGAAGCGGGGCTTGCCGGCGGACCGGCGCTGCTGCTCGCGCCCCGGCTCACCGCCGACTTCGGCGCGCGCCTCGCCG
>JAGQJJ010000065.1 GCA_020430675.1 Myxococcales bacterium | reverse complement strand
CGAAGCCATCGTCGCCGCCGACCGAGATGTTCAGGCCCGGGATGATGGGCTGGATGACGATGCCATAGATCTGATTGCCCCAGCAGTGCTCGCTGTTGGGGTTGCAGGTCCAGCCATAGCGTTCCGCGGCTTCGGCGCGCGAGTGGGCGCTGCTGATGCCGAGCGCGATGCTGACGCCCACGGCGGCGCTGAACGGGTTGCCCAGCTCGATCTCACCCAGGTCGAAGCCGAGCGAGACCGAGAAGTTGAGCGCC
Organism: Myxococcales bacterium; assembly: GCA_020430675.1. Next base: position 10,867 of record JAGQJJ010000065.1, on the reverse strand, counting down.
CAGCCTTCCACCGCGCTGGGGGTGGCGGCGTTGTAGACCGTGCCGGGGAAGTTGCCCACGATCGGCACGCCCACCGAGGCGCCGGGCGCCTCTTGGATGGTGAAGCCGCCGCCGAGCGTCCAGTAGAACCAGGTGTCATACTGGAAGCGTTCGTCGGGCGTGGTGTCGAACCACACCATGTCGATCGTGAAGCCTATGGTGAGGAAGAAGCCAGATAGACTGACATTGAAGAAGTTGAAGATGCTGCCGGTGCGACCATAGATCCACTTCCCGTTGCCGAAGCCACCGAAGTAGAACTTGAAGGGCCCGAAGGCATCGCCATCCTTGAAGTAGCCGATGGCCATGGTCGCGAGCACGCCGACGATGGCCACGGTGACCATGCACGATGCCATCGACCACTGGCCGGTGGGATCGACGCGATGCACCGGGTCACCGACCACATAGGCATAGCGGTTATAGGTGCGCGGGTCGCCGATGTCGGCGTCGGCCTGGTCGGCCTGGGTGAAGCGCGCCATGTCGGGCGAGTACCAGCGGTGCTGGAGGTAGACGAAGCCGGTGACCGCGTCGGTCCACGCGCCGGTGTAGCCCACACCGTCGGCCGGCGCGGCGCCGCGCAGCCGGCCGTAGGCGTCGTAGCGGTAGCCCGTGGTGCCGTTCGGGCCGATCTCGGCGCGCACCGTGCCCACATGGTCGACGGCATAGGTCGAGAAGGTGCCGGCGACCGCGTCATAGCGTCCGATGAGCTGCTCGCCCCAAACATAGCGGTGCAGCAGGGTGTCATCGGCGGCGCGGATCTCGAGCAGGCGCGGCGCGTCCATGCGGCTGCGATCCCAGACGAAGTGGGTGGTCACGCCGTCGACCGTGCGCGCGGCGAGCAGGCCGTCGTATTCGTAGCGGTACTCGACGCGGCGCGGGCCCTGGCCGCCGATGCGGTCGACGGCGGTCAGCCGGCGGGCGCCGTCGTAGGTGTAGCGCTCGGTCAGGTTGCCATCGGACCGCTGGGTCAGGTCGCCGTTGTCGTTCCACTGATAGGCGAAGCGATCGTCGTCGAGCAGGCGGTCATTGGCGTCGTAGCGGAAGTTCTGCACGCCCAGCCCATCGGCGCGGCGCGTGATGTTGCCATGCGCGTCGTAGGCATAGGTGATGACTTCGGGCACGCCGCCTTCGGTGATGGCTTCGCGGGCCAGCCGGTCGAAGGTGTCATACTCAAACACGCTCTCGCGGCCGTCGCCTTCGGTGATGCGCGAAATCTGCCCGCCGGCGTCGTAGGCGTATTGCAGGTCAAGCGCCGACTGGCCCAGGCCGTCGGTCTGCTCGATGCGGGCGAGGCGGCCGTCGGCAAACGTCCAGGCGCGGCTGCCGTTCTCGGGCATCGTCGCCAGGACGGGCAGCCCGGCGGCGTCGCGCGTGTATTCGGCGCCGCGGCCTTGCGGGTCGGTCACCGACGCGAGGCGGATCTCGCTGTCGTAGGCGAGCGTGGTGTCGCCGTAGCGCGTGCTGACCAGCGTGGGGCGGCTCGACGTGAGGTAGTCATGGCTGACCAGCGTGCCATCCTTGGCCACGAAGCTGAGCAGGTTGCCGCTGGCATCGCGCAACAGGCGCGTCTCGCCGTCGGCATCGGTGTGGCTGACAAGGCGGCCGGCGCCGTCGTAGGCCATCTGCTCGACCGCGCCGTCGGGGCGGTCGACGCGCACCTTGCGGCCGATGTCATCATAGCCATAGCGCGTCACGCCGCCGCCATAGTCGACGAAGCGATCGACGTAGCCATTGGCGGCATAGATCCACTGGGCGCGCTGGCCGAGGGGCAGGCTGCGCTCGAGCAGCTGGCCGGTGGCGCTGTGCACCATGACCGTGGTGTGCCCGTTGGGGTCGGTCAGCGTCTCGTAGTTGCCATGCGAGTCATGCGTGAAGGCATAGGCTTCGCCGGTCGGCGTCTCGATGCGGGCCAGCGAGCCGCGGTCGCTGTAGTCATAGCGCCAGACCGCGCCGCTGCGCGCGGTGCGGGTGATCGGGCGCCCCATGCCATCGTAGGTCTGGGCGATCGCGGTGCCATCGGGCAGCACCTGACGGGTGATGCGGCCGACGCCGTCATGCTCCATCGTCACCACCCGGCCCTCGGCGTCGGTCAGGCTGGTCAGCCGGCCGGCGCGGTCATAGGTGCGGGTGGTGAAGGTGCCATCGGCCTTGTCGAGCCGCACGGCCCGGCCGGCGGCGTCGTAGGTGATGTTGGTGGTCTGTTCGTTGACCGTCACCGACTGCACGTTGCCGGCGGCGTCGTAGGCCTGCTCGTAGAGGCGGCCATCGGGCGTGACGACGCGGGTCGGTCGGCCGAGGCGGTCGAGCACGCGCGCGATGCGGGTGCCGCCGGGCAGGTCGGACGACAGGATGCGACCCTCGGGGTCATAGGTATGCCGCACCTCGCCGCCGTCGGGCAGGCGCTGGGTGCGCAGGCGGCCCAAGCCGTCCCATTCGTATTCCCAGCGTCGACCGCTGGGATCGGTCGTGCTCAGCGGGTTGCCGATGGGATCGCGCTCGACGGTGACGCTGCGGCCGCCGGGGTAGGTGACCCCGCTGAGGCCGTGGCGCGTATCGGGCGTATAGCCATAGGTCACCTCCTGGGCGCCGAGGCGGTTGGTGAAGGTGTGCCGGTCAGAGGTCATCCGGCCTTCTTGATCGCGGCCGAGCGTCCATTGCGTGCCGTCCTGGTCGGTGATGCTCGTCGCACGGCCTTGGGCGTTGTAGCCGTACTCGACGTCGGTGCCATCGGGCAGCACCACGCGCGTCGCCCGGCCGGCGTTGTCGCGCGCCCAGGTGGTGACCGCGCCGGCGGGGTCTTCATAGCGCGTCACCTGGTCGTTGGCGTCGAACTGCCACTGCCAGACATTGCCCTCGGGGTCGGTGAACGACGTGCGGTTGCCGCGCGCGTCGTATTGCATCTCCCACCGCTCGCCCATGGGATCGACGATGGCGGTGCGGTTGTTGTTGACATACTCGTAGCGCGTCTCGTTGCCGATGGGATCGACGGTGCGCGTCAGGTTGTCATTGGCATCGTACTCATAGGTCGTGCGGCCGTTGAGCGCGTCGATGACTTCGATGACATTGCCGCGCGCGTCATAGCTGAGGATGGTGCGCGCGCCGACCTTGTCGACGATCAACTCCTGGCGGTTGACGCCATCATGGCCGATCTCGGTGCGGTTGCCCTCCGAGTCGGTCACCGCGCGCACGCGGCCATTGGGCTCGTATTCGACCAGACCCGGCGCCGAGCCGCGTGGGTCGACGATGCTCAGCAGGTTGTGCCGGCCGTCGTACATATACTCGGTGGTCTGGTCCGAGAAGTCGGTGCTGCGCCGCAGATCGCCTTGCGGATCATAGGTATACGTGCGGAAGCGGCCATCGGGCATGGTCATGCGCGTGATGCGCCGCTGGCCGTCGCGCTGGAAGGTCACCGACTCGCCCGTGCTCCGCTGGACGACGTTTTCATCGACGCGGAGCGTGGTGTCCGCCTGGTTCACGAGGCGGGGGCCGCCGTCGGCGTCGTAGCGGAAGCGGCCGGCCGTCGGGCAACGTCAGGTCGAACTCCTGCGGCTCCCACGGGGTGAAGAAGTCATCCTCGTAGAAGATGCCTTGCACCAGGTTCACAAGCTGCGGGCCGACCGCGGTCAGCGTGGCGTTGGTGCCGGGCAGCGCGGTGAAGCGCACCTGGGCCTGCTGGAAGCCGAGGCCGCAGCCGTTGAAGATGGGGTTGAAGTAGAAGCGATAAGCCTCGGCGCCGGTATGCACCGTGACCACATGCGATTGCGTGGCCACGAAGTTGCGGCGGAAGACGCAGTCGCCCTCGAAGTTCCAGCCCTCGCCGGGCGGGTTGCTCAGCTCGAGGCGCCCGGCGCGCACGTCCATGCTCCAGGCGATGCCAAACTCGCCGTTGACCTTCTTGCCCGAGTCATAGATGCGATAGATGGTCAGCGGAATGCGGGCCACCTCGACCTCGGCGTCGATGAACTCGAAGCGCTGGCTGCCGAAGTGCAGACCGGGCTGCACCTCGATGATGGTGCTGGCGATGGCGGCGTTGCCATGGGTGTCGACCGCGCGCAGCCGCAGATCCCACATGCCCGAGTCGAGCGCGATGAGATCGAGCGTGCCGAGCAGGCCGTTGACCACCGAGACGTTGCCTTCGGCCATCAGCGTCCAGCGGTTGGCGCCGCGCGGCGAGACCTCAAGGCCGTACCACGACAGGTCGGCGGCGCTGGCGGTGCCGATGACATCAACCCGCTCGCGCACCGAGGCCGCTTCGGCCGGCGAGGTGATGGCCACCTGCGGCCGCACGTTGTCGACGCTGCCATCATGGCTGTAGAACTCGCCCTCAAACGCGGCGCTGTTGCCGGCGCGGTCGGTGACTTCGACCACGATGGTATGGCGGCCATCGGCCTCGGGCGTGAAGGTGGCCTGCCCGTTGACCAATGGGATCTCTTCGCCATCGACGATCAGCACCGTGGTGGCGATGCCGCTCGCGTCGTTGGTGACCACGGTGATGGTCACCGGCTGGCCGGTGATGACCGGCTGCGGGTCGAGGCCCACCTGGATCGTCGGCGCGCGCAGGTCGTTGCCGCCGTCGACGAAGAACGAGCGCTCGGCCGGCTCGCTGAGCTGGGTGCCATCGTCGGCGAACAGCAAGACGCGCCAGGCGCCGGCGATGTCGGGCACCAGCGTCGCCTGATCGCCGTTGGCCGCGAGCGCGGCGGTGCTGCCATCGGGCGCGGTGAGAATCTGCCACCGGAAGGCGAGCGGATCCCCGTCGGCATCGCTGCTGCCGCTGCCATCAAATGCGATCGCCACGCCGACCGAGCCGCGCGCCGGGGCGTCGATGCGCGCGACGGGGCGATGGTTGATGCCCACCTCGCCGACCGCCACGTCGTCGCCGAGCAGGTTGCGCACGGTGAGGATGACATTGGCCGGCGCGCTGCCCGAGTACCGCACGCGCAGCACCGGCTCATCGAGCGCGCCGCCGACGACGCGGGCGCCGGGCACCTGCCACTGATAGACGAGCTGGCCGCCGGTCGAAGCGCTGGCGTCGAGCACGACGGTGCTGTTGAAGCCATCGCGCTCGGGGATGCGCGTCGGCGCGATGGTGAAGCGCGCGACGGGCGCTTCGAGCGAGGCGGTGAAGGTCTCGCGGTCGCTCGTTTCGTTGCCCGCGGCGTCGGGGGCCACCGCGGTCACGGTGTAATCGCCGGGGAAGGCGGGCACGAAGACCCCCACGCCGAGCGCGTTGAGCACCACCGGCTCGCCGTTGACGTCGACGGTGACCTGGTCGAGCAGCTGGTCGTCATCGGCGATGACCTGAATCACGATGCCTTCACCGACCGACACGTCGTGGGCGCTGATCACCAGCAGCACAAACGGCGGCACCACGTCGGCGCACAGGCCGCCTTCGTCGACGCGGCCGTCGCAGTCATCGTCGACGCGGTTGCAGTCTTCGAAGTCGGGCGAGCCCGGGCGCGCGTCGCAGGTGATCGCGCCCTGCAAGCAGAAGGTCGTGCCGACGCGGGCGCAGAGGCCCAGGCCGCTGCGGCAGGTATTGCCCACATCGACCGGATCCTCATCGGTGCGGCCATCGCAGTCATCGTCGATGCCATTGCAGCGCTCGGCGAGCGCGCCTTCGAAGGGATCGCAGACCGCCTGGCCGATCACGCCGCCATTGCACTCGCTGACCACATGCGCACAGGCGCCAAGGCCGCAGATGAAGTCGCCGAAGCCTTCGTCGGTGGACCCATCGCAGTCATCGTCGGTCAGGTTGCACAGCTCGGCGATGGGATCGCCAGCCGTGGCCGAGCACACCGCCTGGTCACCGGCCGCGTTGCAGACCATCGCGCCGTCGCGCTGGCAGGCGCCGACGCCCGCCGAGCAGGGTTGGCCGACCGGGAAACCATTGGTCGGGTTGCCATCGCAGTCATGGTCGGTGCCATCGCAGCGTTCGGGCTCGGGGTTGATGGGCGCCGCGTCGCAGGCGCTGCCCTGGCCGCCGGCGAGGCAGCGCACGGTGCCATCGCTGCGGCAGGCACCGAGGCCGATGAAACACGCGGCGCCGACGTTGCCATGGCCCTCATCGACGAGGCCGTCGCAGTCGTTGTCGCCGTAGTCGCAGACCTCGGGCTGCGGGTCGCACTGGCCGACGGTGAGCTGCACCGTCAGGGTGCGGCTGCGGCCGTTGACGTCTTCGGCGTAGATGCGAATCTCGATCACGCCCTCGCCGATGGTGGCCGGGTCGATGGTGGCCAGCTCGCCCTGGATGGGCTCGCCGCCCTGGTTGATGCGGTTCTGGTCGCCTTGACCCGGCGGGCCGTAGGTGACCTCCCAATAGACCAGGTTTGCGTCATCGATGCGCCCGTTGATGGGCGTCGGCTCGGTCACCAGGGCGGGCAGCGGGTCGATCTCGATCGTCGGGAAGTCGACGTCGTTGGGGTCGAGCACCCGCACGGTGACCGTGTCGGTGTCGCTGTTGCCGGCGAAGTCGAACGCTGCGCCTTCAAGCTCGTAGAGCCCGGCTCGGCCGAAGACGATCGAGAGGCGGCTGTCGGGGTCGAGGCCATGCTCCTGGCCGTTGATATAGAGGTGCGTGCTCAGGATGCCGACGTTGTCCACGGCGTCGACGAAGATGTCGAGCTGCTGGTCCGCGTTGAGCACCGTGGTATTGACCCGCACGACAACAACCGGTGGCTCGGGGTCATTGACGCAGACGGCGCCATCGCCGTTGCACTCGTCGGGCACCAGGTTCTGGTTGCAGTCGGCGCTGGTGCCCGCGTTGATGTCGCACTCATCGACGATGCCATTATTGTTGCAGTCCAGCGTGTCGCGGCGCAGCAGCAGGTCGCAACGGTCGTCGAAGCCATTGGCGTCGCAGTCACCGCCGCCGTGCTCTTCGTCGACGAGGCCGTCGCAGTCATCGTCGACATTGTTGCAGACCTCGGGCACCGGATCGCCGGGCACCACACGGCAGAAGACGAGGCCGCCTTCGCAGACGAGCGGCTCGGTGCGGCGGCAGGCGCCGACGCCGCGGGTGCACGACTGCGGCATGGGCGCGGTGTCTTCATCGTTGATGCCATCGCAGTCATCGTCGGCGCCGTTGCAGCGCTCGGGCTCGGGTTCGCCGGCCTGCGCATCGCAGACGAAGACCCCGCCGAAGCAACGGCGTGTGCCGGTGTTGAAGCAGCGCCCTTCACCGGTGGCGCACTGCTCGCCGTCGCCGGGCACCTCTTCGTCGACCTCGCCGTCGCAGTCGTTGTCGCGGTTGTCGCACGTCTCGACGTCGGCCCCGTCGAGCGGGTTGCAGACGTTGATCTGACCGGCGAGGCAGCGCGGCACCTCGCGCTGGCAGACCCCGCGGCCGCAGCGCAGGCTGCCCTGGTTTTCATCGATGTTGCCATCGCAGTCATCGTCGGCGCCGTTGCAGACCTCTTCGCCGGCCCCGACGAAGGGATCGCAGGCCGCCGGGCCGCCATTGACGCAGGCGGGCACGTCGCGCTGGCAGACGCCGCGGCCGCAGCTCACGGTGCCCAGGGCCTCGTCGACGTTGCCATCGCAGTCATCGTCGACCAGGTTGCACGCCTCGTCGCTCGGTTGACCAGGCACCGCGGGGCAGACCAGGCGGCCGACGCTGCAGATCTCGTTGCTCGGCGTGCGGCAGGCGCCGACGCCCGCGGCGCACGGCGCGCCCACGTCGGTCGGGTCTTCGTCGGTGACCGAGTCGCAGTCATCGTCGATGTTGTTGCACAGCTCGGGCTGCGGCTGACCGGGCTGGGCGAGGCAGGTCAGCTCGCCAGCGATGCAGGCATACGCGGCGCGCGCGTAGCAGGCGCCGGTGCCGGCGGCGCAGGGGGTGCCCACGCCGGGCGAGTCTTCGTCGACCACGCCATCGCAGTCATCGTCGAGGCCGTTGCACTCCTCATCGCGCGCGCCCTCGAACGGATGGCATTCGACCGGATCGCCGAGCGCGTTGCAGTCGACCAGCACGTGCCGGCAGATGCCTTCGCCACAGAACTCCTGGCCGAAGTCCTCGTCGACCTGGCCATCGCAGTCGTTGTCGCGCACATCGCAGATCTCGGGCCCGGGCGCGCCGGCCTGGGCAGGGCAGGCGACCTGGCCGTCGGTGCAGGTGAAGAAGGCGCGGGTGCGGCACTCGCCGACGCCGGCGAAGCAGGGCGTCACCTCTTCGAGCGTCTCTTCGTCTGTCGTGCCATCGCAGTCATCGTCGAGCAGGTTGCAGTTCTCTTCCGGCTGGCCATCGGCGGGCACCGCGTCGCAGACCATGGCGCCGTCGATGCAGCGCTGGGTGCCGTTGGCGCGGCAGACACCCAGGCCGGCACTGCAGGCGCCGCCGTCGCCGGGCACCGCTTCGTCGGTGCGGCCGTCGCAGTCATCGTCGATGCCATTGCAAACCTCGTCCACGGCGCCCGCGAGCGGATCGCAGGCCACCGGGCCGTTCAGGTCGCAGACCGGCAGCGTCCGATGGCAGCGGCCCACGCCACATTCCTGGGTGCCCAGATCCTCGTCGATGCTGCTGTCACAGTCGTTGTCGGCGCCGTCGCAGACCTCATCGGTGGGGCCGACGACGCGCACGCAGACGCGGCGCGCGTCCTGGCACGCAAAGACGCCCGCCCCGCAGGCCCCGGTCTCGCCGGTGGCGCAGGCGCCCAGGTTGTTGAGCTGTTCGTCGGTGGCGCCATCGCAGTCGTCGTCGAGGCCATTGCAGGCTTCGGGCTCGGCCGCGAAGGGCTGGGCGTCGCAGACCACGTCGCCCTCGGCGCCGCAGACGGTGCGGCCGAAGGCCTGGCAAAGCCCGCGGCCCACCGAGCAGAGCTGGTTGCGGCCCAGGCCCTCGTCGTAGCCGCCGTCGCAGTCATTGTCGAGGTCGTCGCAGCGCTCGGGTTGTGGGTCGCCGGGCGCCACATCGCAGGCGAAGTCCCCGTCGACGCAGGCTTCGACGCCAATGCGGCGGCACTCGCCGAGGCCGACGATGCAGCCGGCGCCGGCGGTGTCTTCATCGGTGATGCCATCGCAGTCATCGTCCTGCCCGTTGCACTCTTCGAGCGACGCGCCCTGCGTCGGGTTGCAGGCGGGCGGGTTGCCGTTGATGCAGGGCGGCAGCTCGCGGGCGCAGATGCCTTGACCACAGATGAACGCGGGCAGGCTGTCATCGATGGTGCCATCGCAGTCATCGTCGAGGCCGTTGCAGACCTCGACGCCCGGCTGGGCGGCGACCGCGTCGCAGCCGGCGCGGCCGTCGACGCAGATCACCGCGCCGGCGCGCAGGCACTCGCCGCGGCCGACCTCGCACGGGTCGCCGAGGCCGCGGGGATTGTCGTCGATGACGCCGTCGCAGTCGTCGTCGAGGCCGTTGCAGACCTCATCGCGGCTGGCGAGCGGCACGCCGTCGCAGACGCGCTGGCCGGCGCGGCAGATGGTCTGGCCCGGCGCCTGGCACTCGCCGAGGCCCACGGTGCAGGGCTGGCCGAGACCGGCGACGTCTTCGTCGGTGGTGCCGTCGCAGTCATTGTCGAGGCCATCGCAAAGCTCGGGGCCGGCGCCTTCGAGCGGGTCGCAATCGGGCGCCGCGGCGCCGTCGCAACTGGCGACGTGGCGGCAGACGCCGAGGCCGCAGACGACCGGCTGGAAGCCTTCGTCGATCTGGCCATCGCAGTTGTTGTCGACGCCGTCGCAGATCTCGGGGTCGTTCGGCTGGACCGCGGGGCAGACGCGCTGGCCGCCCTGGCAGACCGGCTGAGCGCGGCCGACGCAGGGGCCGAAGTTGATCTCACAGATCTCGCCCACAAAGAGCTGCTCGTCGGTGGCGCCGTCGCAGTCATCATCGATGTTGTTGCACAGCTCTTCGGCGGGCTGACCGGGCGCCGCGTCGCAGACCAGCACGCCGTCTTCACAGCGCTGCGTGCCGCGGCGCCGACAGCCGCCCTGGCCGGCGCCGCAGTCGAGGCCCTCTTCGGCGGCCGCTTCGTCGATGGTGCCATCGCAGTCATCGTCGAGGCCGTTGCAGAGCTCGCGCGGCAGGGCGCCCGCGAAGGGGTCGCATTCCACCGCCTGGCCGTTCTGGCACAGGGCCACTTCGCGCTGGCAGATGCCTTCGCCGCAAAGCTCGGTGCCGGTGTCTTCGTCGACAGTGCCATCGCAGTCATCATCGGCGGCGTTGCAGGCCTCGGGCTCGCCGGGGTCGTTGGCCGTGCAGATGCGCTCGCCGTCGATGCACTCGAAGGCGCCGTCGCGGCACCGGCCGGGCAGGCCGGTCTGGCAGATGCCGCTGCGGCGGATGTTCTCGTCAATGTTGCCATCGCAGTCGTCGTCGAGGCCGTTGCAGGTGTCGGTGCGCTCGGGCACTCCCGCGCGGGCGTCGCAGATGGCGATGTCGCCGAAACCACAGATGATATTGCCCGGACGGAGGCACACGCCGACGCCCTCGGTGCAGGGGCCGCCGACGCCGAAGTCTTCGTCGATGTTGCCATCGCAGTCATCGTCCAGCCCGTTGCAGGCTTCGGCTTCAGAGGGGCCGGGCGCGCCATCGCAGCGGGCGGCGCCGTCGGCGTCGCAGATGATGGCGCCGCGGCGGGCGCAGATGCCCACGCCGACGTCGCAGGCCGCGCCCACGTCAAGGCCTTCGTCGACGTTGCCGTCGCAGTCATTGTCGACCGCGTCGCAAAGCTCGGGCGCGGGTGGTCCGGCCACGGCGTCGCAGACCACCTCGCCGTCCGGGGCGCAGGCCCGCGCGCCGTCATGGGCGCAGGCCCCGACGCCTGCGGTGCAGGCTTCGCCCACCTGGAAGGCTTCATCGATGCGGCCATCGCAGTCATTGTCTTCGCCATCG
>JAGQJJ010000656.1 GCA_020430675.1 Myxococcales bacterium | reverse complement strand
GGTCGACGTGGGCGCGGGCGGCGACTGCGCGGCGCCGGTGCCGGCGGTGCTGGGCGTGCGCTACATCGGCGTGACCGAAGGCGCCGGCGCGCTGGCGGGTTCGTGTGGCGCCATCAACGGCGCGGTCGACGCGCCCGAGGCGGTCTTTGCCTTCGCCGCGCCGCGGGCCGGGCAGTACTGCGCGACCACCGCCGGCAGCCGGCTCGACACCGCGCTTTATGCCCGCGCGGTGTGTGACGACGCCGGCACCGAGCTGGCGTGCAGCGATGATGCCTTCGACCTGACCGGCGGCCCGCAGGGCGCGCTGACCTTCGCCGCCGATTTCGGGCAGTCGGTGGTGCTGATCGTCGATGGCTTTGCGCTGCCGGGCAACGGCGACGCGGGTCCGTTTGTCTTCGCGGTGACCGGGGGGCCCTGCGCGCCGCTGTGAGGCGCGGTCAGGCCAACTGGAAGAGCGCGATGGGTTCGGGGTGGCCGCGCACCGCGATCTCGCCGAGGTCGGTGCCGCGGTTTTCGAGCGGCAGGCGGGCGGCGACGGCGCGCGAGGCGAGGATCTGCGAGTCGTACTGCTTGTTGAGCGACTCAATGCGCGCGGCGAGGTTCACCGTGGTGCCGATGGCGGTGTACTCCTGGCGCGTGAGCGAGCCGATCGAGCCGCAGACCGCCGGGCCGGCGTGCAGGCCGATGCCGATGCGGGTGGGCGCGATGGCCTCTTCTTTGACCAGCCGCTCGACGGTGGCGAGGCAGTCGATGGCGGCGGCGGCGGCGTGGATCTCGGGTTCGAGGTCGTCGAGCGGGGCGCCGAAGATGGCCATGAAGCCGTCGCCGAGGAACTTGTTGATGATGCCGCCGCGCTGCTCGATGCAGGTGGCAAGCGGGCCAAAGAGCGCGTTGAGGTAGGCGACGGTGGTGGCCGGGCTATGGGCCGACGACCACGCGGTGAAGCCGCGAATGTCGAGGAACATCACGCAGATATGGCGTGACTCGGCGGTGAGCGGGGCGGCGCGATCCATCAGGGTGTCGACGACAAGCGGCGAGACGTGGCGGCCGAAGAGCGCGCGGATGCGGTCGCGGTCGCGGGCGGCGCGCAGCGAGCGCTCGGCGCGGCGGCGCCACTCGCGGGCGGCGACGGCGCAGAGCACGCCCATGCCGAACCACAGGATGGCCTTTTCGAAGTATTGCTGCGGCGCGGCAAAGAGCGTGTCGGGGTATTCGGCGGCGATCTCGGGGGCAAACCACGAGAAGAGGCCCATCCAGACCAGGGCGGTCACCGCGCCCGAGAAGACGCAGACCTTCCACTCCAGGCCAAAGATGCTCAGCAGGATCATGAGCGGGAAGAGCACGGCGGGCGGGCCCATGAGCGCAAAGGTGGGCCCGAAGACGCGCGCGTCGAGGATGACCGCGACCGTGGGCAGCAGGATCTCGAAGCACGCGGTCACGTAGCGCCAGACCGCGGCGAGGGGCTGGCCGGTCTCGACGCGCTTGCCGACGACATAGCGGTAAGACAGGAAGAAGATGATCGCGGCGGCGAGCAGGCCGGTGAGCGACCAGGCGAGCTGCGGGCGGCTGGCGAGGATGTCGACCGGGCCGGCGCCGAAGACGGTCAGCCCGACGAGGATGAGGAACAGGAAGACGGTCAGTCCGAGGCCGATGACGGCGCGGGTGCGCTCGCTGGCGAGCATCTCGCGCCGCAGATCAGCGCGGAAGCCAAAATCGGATGCGCCGGCCAGGTCGTCCTGTACGACCATCGCCTCTCCTTTTGCCGCCTCGTGCGCGGGCGGTCGGGAGGCATTGTAGACCCCTCGCGGCCGCTGGGCGAGCAGGGTGACTGCGTGTGTGTGTCTCGCATGGCCCGGCCTCTGCGATGCACGCCCCCGTGCCCCGATTTCCTTGTCGCTCAGCGCTCGCAATACGCTCGGGTATTCCTTCGGCTTCGTTCCTCGAACTTGGGTCATAGGGTCGCACCTCGCTCGATCGGCCGTGCGCTCCACGCTCAGTGTGCCTGCGCGCCGGGCATCAAATTGCTGGCTGAGTGGCGGCGCGCACGATGCGTTTGCCGTGGTGCACGTCGACGAGCAGACCGATGCGGTGCAGGAAGGCGGTGGGCAGCGTGCCGCCGATCTGCACGAGCACGGTGTCGGCGGGCACGGTGCGCGTGCCTTCGGGGCCGTCGAGCGCAACCGCGCCGAAGTCGATGCGGGTGACCTCGGTGCCCAGATAGAGCGCGATGCGGCCGGCGGCGACGGCGGCGTCGAGGCGCTCGCGGGTCTCGGGCGCGACGCGGTGGAAGACGTCGCCGCGATACGAGAGCTGAACCGCGGTGCCAGGCTGTTCGCTGAGCAGCAGCGCCGATTCAACCGCCGAGTTGCCGCCGCCGACGACCAGGACGGCCTGGCCGGCGAGGCGCTCGGGCTCGCGCAGGGTATAGATCACCGCGCCCAGCTCTTCGCCGGGCACGCCGAGCTTGGCGGGCGTGCCGCGGCGGCCGACCGAGATGAGCACGCGGCGGGTGGTGAGCACCTCGCCGTCGGCCAGCTCGACGCGCAGGTGCTCGCCGTCGGGCTGCACGTCGGCGACGCGGGCGCGGGTGCGCACGTCGAGGTCGGCGGCGGCGCCTTCGATGAAGTCCATGAGCTGCTCTTTGCTCAGCCGCGGGCCTTTCACGACCGGCATGCCGGGCATCTCGATGGGGCGGGTGAGGATGATCTTGCCGCGCGGGTAGCTGAGGATGGCGCCGCCGGGGTCGTCCTGCTCGCAGACCAGCGCGTCGACGCCGGCGGCATGGGCGGCGCGCGCGGCCGAGATGCCGGCGGGGCCGCCGCCGACGATGATCAGGTCGCGCACGCCCTCAGGGGCGCGGGGCAGGCCGGCGAGCGAGGCGATGGCGGCGTTGGCCGCCTGGCGCCCCTGCTCGACCGCGTTGCGGATGAGGCCCATGCCGCCGACCTCGCCGGCCACGAAGACGCCGGGCACGCTGCTCTCGAAGTCGGGGCTGACGCGCGGGATGTCGATGCCGCGGCGCGCGGTGCCGAAGACCAGCGAGATGGCCTCCATCGGGCAGGCGGCGGCGCAGGCGCCGTGGCCGACGCAGGCCGAGCCGCGGGTGAGGTGGGCCTGGAGGTCGCGGAGGCCGAGGACATGGCGCACGGAGCAGGCGGCGACGCAGGCGCCCGAGCCGATGCAGCGGTTGGGGTCGACGTGCGGGTGCAACGAGATGGGCGAGTCGAGGCCGAGGCGCTCGGCCTGGGCGCGCAGGTCGCGGTCCTTGCGTTCACGATGGCGGATTCGCCACTCGATCAGGGCAAAAACGACAGCCAGGGGGCCGAGGGCGGCGGCCAGCAGGACGTACAGG
>JAGQJJ010000655.1 GCA_020430675.1 Myxococcales bacterium | reverse complement strand
GGCGTGGGCGCAGAACGGCGGGGGCGCGCCGCAGGCGGCGTCGTTCGGGCGCGCGCAGATCGCGTTCGACGCGCACGAGGTCACCGTCGACGGCGCCCGCATCGAGCTGACCCGCCTCGAGCTCGACCTGCTGCGCTACTTCGTCACCCACGCCGGCCGCGTGCTCACGCGCGCTGAACTGCTCGAAAACGTCTGGCATCTGCACGGCGAGACCAATACCCGCACGGTTGACACCTTCGTGATGCGCCTGCGCCAGCAGCTTGAACAAGACCCCCGCGCGCCGCGCCATTTCCACGCCGTGCGGGGCCGCGGCTACAAGTTCACGCCATGACCTCGATCGCCTTCTTCGACCTCGACCGCACCCTGCTGGCCATCAACTCGGGCAGCCGCTGGCTCAAAGCCGAGTACCGCGAGGGCAACGTCACCCCGCGGCAGTTCGTCTGGGCGCTCGGCTGGCTCTTGCGCTACCACCTGGGCCTGGCCGAGATGGATGGCATGCTGCGCCAGGCCATCGCCGCCTATGCCGGCGAGCCCGAGACCCAGCTTCGCGACCGCACCCAGCGCTTCTTCGCCCGCGAGGTCGCCGCGCACGTCCGCCCCGGCGCCCGCCGCGCGCTCGCCGCCCATCGCAAAAAGGGCGACCCCTGCGTCCTGCTCACCACCTCGTCGAACTACCTCTCTGCCGCCGTCACCGAGGCGGTTGGCCTCGATGGCTACCTGAGCACCCGCTTCGCCACCGACGACGCGGGCCGCCTCACCGGCCAGCCCATCGAGCCCCTCTGCTACGGCACCGGCAAGGTCATCCTCGCCCGCCGCTACGCCGATGAACGCGGCGTCGACCTGCGCGCCTGCGCCTTCTACAGCGACTCGGTCACCGACCTGCCCATGCTCGAAGCCGCCGGCCACCCGGTCGCGGTCAACCCCGACCCACGCCTGCGCCGCATCGCCCGTCGCCGCGGCTGGCCAGTTGAGATGTGGGGCGAACCCTGACCATCTGCTAACCTCCGACTTGGGGGCGCGGCGCATCGCCGCCCGAGCTGGAGACCTTCGCCCGTGCACTCAAACGCCGTAACCGCCGAGCACCTCGACCTGGCGGCCATCCTCGACGAATCGCCCCAGTCGGATCCGACGCGGCGCATCTACGCCAACCGCAACCTCGACCTCTCGCGCGTCGACGTCATCGGCTTCGACATGGACTACACGCTGGCGCCCTACCACCAGCACGCCATGGACGAGCTGTCGATCCGCATGACGGTCGACAAACTGATCAAGAACCGCGGCTACCCCGAAGAGCTGCGCACGGTCGTCCTCGATCATGCCTTCATCATCCGCGGGCTGATGATCGACAAAGAGACCGGCAACATTTTCAAGATGGACGCCCACCGCCACGTCGGGCGCTGCTACCACGGCTATCGGCAGCTCTCCGAAGACGTGCGCATGCAGGAATATGGCACCCGCCCCATCAAGCTGGCCAGCGGGCGCTACCACTGGGTCGACACCCTCTTTGCCCTGCCCGAAGCCACCCTGCTCGCGGGCATCATCGAGCACTTCGAAGGGGCCGGCCGCACGCTGCCCTGGAGCTATCGCCAGCTCTTCGACGACGTGCGGCAGAGCATCGACGAAGCCCACGCCGACAACTCGCTCAAGGCCGAGATCCTCGCCCACCTCGATCGCTACATCGTCAAGGATCCGGACCTCGCGCCCACGCTTCACAAGCTGCGCAGCGCCGGCAAACGCCTGTTTTTGCTGACAAACAGCGAGATGTACTACACCGAGGCGGTGATGGGACACCTGCTCGGTGGCGAGATGCCTTTCTATCGCACCTGGCAGGATTACTTCGATCTCATCGTGGTCAGCGCCGCCAAACCCCGCTTCTTCACCGACGAATCGCCCTTCCTTGAGATCGACAGCACCGGCAAGACCATCGGCGAGGCCGCGAGCCTCAAGCGCGGCGCGGTCTACTCGGGCGGCAACATCCGCCAGCTCGAAGAGACCCTCGACGTGCCCGGTGGCCGCATCCTCTACGTCGGCGACCATATGTACAGCGACATCGTGCGCTCGCGAAAAGCCAGCATCTGGCGCACCGCGCTGGTGGTGCAAGAGATGGAAGACAACATCCGCCAGACCCATGTGCACGCCGAAGACCTCAAGCGCATCCACGACCTGGCCGAAGCCGCGCGCCGCCTTGACGATGGCATCAACTACCACCTGACGCTGCTCAAGAGCCTGGGCCGCATGCAGCAGCTTCTCGGCCGCCTCACCGGCCCCGAGAGCCGCGTCATCGACCGCGCCCGCGAGAGCGCCCGCGTCGAGCTCGAAGCCAAGCGCGGCCTGCAACGCCGCGTGCTCGCCGAGCTCGAGACGCTCGAAGCCGACGTCGACCGCCGCTTCAACCCCTATTGGGGCCGCATCTTCCGCGAGGGCAACGAGCGCAGCCAGCTCGGCGCCCAGGTCCAGGGCTACGCCTGCATCTACACCAGCCGCGTCAGCAACTTCCTCGCCTACTCGCCCAATCAGGTCTTCCGCGCCCCGCGCGAGGTCATGCCGCACGAGCGCGTCTGATCGCGCCCCAGATCGCCGGCCAGCCCTTTACGCCAGCCCCGTCGTGCTTAAGGTCCGCTGCGAGCCCAGGAACCGCAGCACATTGACCGAAAGGCACCCGGCATGAACCTCGAAAAGCTCACCACCAAGGCCCGCGAAGCGCTGGTCGAGGCGCACTCGCAGGCCCAGCGCGACGGCCACCCCGAACTCTACCCCGAGCACATCCTGCTCGCGCTCGTGCAGCAGCGCGACGGCGTCGTGCCGGCGTTGCTGCTCAAGATGGGCCGCACGCCCGACGGCATGGCCCGCGCCGCCCGCGAGGCGCTCGCCCGCAAGCCGCGGGTGCAGGGCCAGAGCGGGGTGCATCAGAGCAAGGGCCTCACCGACCTGCTCCTGCGCGCCGAGGACGAGGCGCAGCAGATGGGCGACGAGTACGTCTCCAGCGAGCACCTGCTGCTCGCCATGACCGACGTCTCCGACACCGCCCGGCTGCTCAGCGGCGAAGGCATCGACCGCAACAAGATCCTCGAAGCCTTGCGCGAGGTGCGCGGCAATACCCGCGTCACCGGCCAGGACCCCGAAGCCCAGTACGACGCGCTCGGCAAATACTGCCGCGACCTCACCGAGCTGGCCGAACGCGGCAAGCTCGACCCGGTCATCGGCCGCGACGACGAGGTGCGCCGCGTGATGCAGGTGCTCCAGCGCCGCACCAAGAACAACCCGGTGCTCATCGGCGAGCCCGGCGTCGGCAAGACCGCCATCGTCGAAGGCATCGCCCAGCGCATCGCGACCGGCGACGTGCCCGAGGGCCT
>JAGQJJ010000654.1 GCA_020430675.1 Myxococcales bacterium | reverse complement strand
GGCGCGGGCGGCCGCGACCTCGTCCCCCGCGGCGGTGAACGCCTGCCACGCGGCGGTCAAGGGCTCGACGGCCAACGCATAGTCGCCCGTGGCCAGCGCGACGCGGCCCATCAACGCGCAGGCCCGGCCGTACAACGGATCGGCCTCGATCATCGGCGCCGTCGCCGCCAGCTCGATCAGGGCGTCGCGCGTCAACTGCGGCGCCAGCTCGGCGCGCTCGTCGAGGCGGTCGAGAACCGCGGCCATCTCGGCGGCGGTGATGCCGATCATGCGCGGCCCCCGGTCAGCCTGTGCAGCGCTTCGAGCGCCGCCGCCTGCGCGGGCTCGGCGTTTTTCAGGCTGGCAAAGACGCGCCCGTCGGGCAGCTCGATCTCGACCCAGCTGCGACGCACGACGTTGACGACCCCCGTAATGAACATGGCTTTGTCATGCCGCACGTCGACGGCCCGCATGGCATCGGGAGCCAGCCTCAGCTTCTCGCCGCCGAACAGACCCAGCAGGCGCCAGGTGCCATCGGGCTCGACGACCAGCGTCGCAAACCGTCGGCCGCCGCGGATGAGATAGACCACGATCAGCGCCGTCGCCGCCGCCAGCCCCAGCGCGCCGAGCCCGCCGACCACGCTGAAGAGGCCGCCCATCAGCCCCATCAACAGGCCCGCCGCGCCCAGCGCGCCAAACAGCGCAAACAGGGCCAGCGCCACAAAGCCGAGCCGCGCCAGCCCCCCGGCGAAGCGCAAGCGGGTGGCCTCGCTCATGATCGATGCTGGCCGACAAATTCGCGCAGCTTCTCGGTCGCCGGGCGCTGGTGGTTCTCGGCGCTGTGTACGCTCTCGAAGACGCGCCCATCGGGCAGCTCGATGCGCACCCAGGTCTGCGTGCTCGGCGTGCGCGCGCCGGCCACCGACTCGGCCTGCATGAAGTCGACCGCGCGCATGGCATCTGGGGGCAGCACCAGAAGGGTCTGGCCGACGATGTTCTCCATGCGCCAGGTGCCATCGGCCTCGATCGTCAGCGTGTGAAAGGCATCGAAGTCATCGACGACCCACCAGACGAGGCCGCCCGCCAGCGCCGCGAGCACTGCCACCGCGCCGAGCAGGCCGCCCGAGCGACCGTAGCGCCCCGAGACCCAGAGCACCGCCGTGCCGATGGCGCCCAAGGCGGCCAGCAACGCAAACCCGAGCAGAGCGAAGAGGCCCAGCGTGGCCCACACCGATCCGAAGTCAAGCTCCATCAGCGCCCCCGCACTCAGCGCCGCTGCGCCGCTGCCGTGCGGATGGCATAATGCTGCTGCGCCCAAGACATCAGCGCACCCCATTTCTGCTGCTTCTCGGCGCGCTTCTGCTGAATCTGCTGCTCCAAGGTCTGCTCGGCGCCGCGGCTGGCCTGCGCCTGCTGGCCGGCGTTGGCCGCCACCTGCGTCGTGGCCGCCTGATCGGTCTGCACCTGCCCGGCGAAGGTCTGGCCCTCCGACTGGTTGGCCTGCGCCTGCTGCTGCGCCTGCTGCACCTGCGTATCGCGCTGCTGCAACACGCCCTGTGCAGCTTGCGCCTGCTGCTGGTTCTGCTCGCCGGTGCCGGTGATCTGGTTGACGCCCTGCACGAACTCGCTGAGGTTGCGCTGGGTGCCGCTCACGTTGAAGAAGCGGTTCGAGGGCACCCGCTGCACCACGCCGTTGACGGTGTTGAGCGGACCCGAGATGGGGCGCAGCACCTCGGCGGCGCGCGTCATGCCGCCCTGCGAGCCGCTGTTCTGCTGATCGGTCTGCGTGCGCGCGTTCTGGTTCTCGGTCGAGACGCGCTGATGCTCGGTGGCGGTGCCGGCCATCTCGGTCTGATGCGAGGTGACCTCCTGCTGCAAGGCACCCAGGCTCTGGGCGCTCGCCTGGGCCTCCTGCTGATGGGACTCGGCGCTCGACGTGTTCTCCTGCTGGGCGCGAAGCCTCGCCTGCAAGCCTTCGATGGACTGATCGATGCCATCGATCTCTTCCAGCGAACCCGGTGGCTCGGGCAGGACCACATGACCGCGCTCATCGCGCTGCATGGCGGGTGGCTGCTGCGGCGCGCCGGGCGTCGGGTTTGGGCTCTCGGTCAGGGTGCCATAGGCATTGCCAAAGGCATCGCCCGACTCGCCCTGAAAGCCGCCTTCGACATCGCGGCCCTGGGCGACATTGGCCAGGCCCTGGCGCTGCTCCAGCTCGCCTTCGAGGCGGTTGACCTGTGCTTGCGTGCGCCGCGTGGCGCCGCGCCGACCCTCGCCCTGCACCTGTTCGAGCCGTTCACGGCGCTGGTTCAGGTCGCGCTGCGTGCGATCGACGCCTTGCTGGCGGACCTGACCCGCGGTGCCGCGCAGGTAGCCTTCGCCGTGCAGCGCGCCGTCCTGGCGAATCTGCTGGTTGGTCTGGCCCTGCATGCCAAAAGCTTCGCGCGCTTGCGGGCTGCCGGCGCGCAGGTCACCGCCCGCCGACCGCGCCGTCTGTGCGCCGCCGCGAATGCCGCTGACCATATTGCCGACCTGGTTGGCCGGGTTGAGGCCGGCCCGCGCGCCGGCGGCAATCCGCTGACCCATGGTGCCTTGCGTGGCCGCGCCGCGCTGCACGCCCGCGGTGATGCCCGCCGAGGTGTAGTTGGCGATGGCGCCCTGCATCTGCTGGTGGTACTGCTGCTCCTGCTGCACCAGCTGGATGGGATCATCATTCGATGTGATGATGTGAATGGCACGCAAGATGGGTGGGATCGGTGAGATCAGGCTGCTGATGCCAATGCACACCGATGCCACGCCGCCACACATGCGTCCGAAGTTGATCGCGGTGGGAATATAGGGCACCAGGAAGGCCAGCGCCGGGCAGAAGACCGAGAGCAGGCCGCCGAGCGCGGCGATGGCCGCGAAGGCATAGGCCAGGCCGCTGAGCACATTGCAGATGTGGCCGATGAGATCGAGCAGCGACTTGACCATCTGCACGATGTCAGCCGCGCGCTGCCATGGCCCCATGCCTTCGCCGCCGAAGATGGCGGTGAGACCCTGCCCCACATCGCCGGCCGCCTGCGCGCCGCCGCCGCCGAACAGCCAGATGCCGCTGAAGACGCCGCCGGCGATATTGGCCACGCCGGGCACCGGGATCTTCTGCGCGGCGAACTGCACCGCGAGGCCCGCGCCGGCCTGGATGGCGCCGCCTTTGAGGCCGGGCAGCAGGTCGCCGGTGACGGTGCTGGCGAGCAGATGCGCGGCGCGCTGGCCCCCGCCGCCGCGCATCGCGCTCCAGCTCTCGTGGAAGCTCAGCTCGCCTTGCACCGAGGCGCGTTGGTCGGCGGCGACGGGCGCGTTGGGCTCCAACGCCTGCGCGGTGGTCGGCGCGCCCGGGC
>JAGQJJ010000653.1 GCA_020430675.1 Myxococcales bacterium | reverse complement strand
ACAGACCGCCATCGGGCAACTGCTCGGGCGGCGCGGGCCACTCGACCCACTCGCGGCGCTGCGTCTCGTTGCCGGCGCGGTCGATGGCGATGACCGCCACGGCGCGCGTGCCGGGTACCAGCGCGTCGAGCGGGCGCCAGATGAGGCGCGCGAAGGCGCGCTGCCACTCGGCGTATACCGGCTGGCCGTCCACGGTCATGCGAACGCTGGCGATGCCGCTGCCGCCGTCATCGACCGGCACCACCACGCGGCGGCCGCCGGGGTGGTGGTCCAGCTCGGCGCGCCCGATGGTCGGCGCCACCGTGTCGCGCATGATCGCAAACTCGCCGAGATGCACCGTCCACCCGCGCAGCCATGGGCCGCGCCGGCTCGCGCCGCACCACCACCAGTGGTCGCCGTCGATCAGGTAGAGGCCGAGGCGGTCTTCGGGTGCGTCGCCGGGCACGCGCAGGCCGATCGTGCTGCCGCCGCGCGTGGGGGCCCAGGCGTTGGCCAGGGCGTAGCGGGGCCCCACGGGTTCAAGCGCCGGCGTGCGCACCGGGTCGAGCGGGGCGCGCAGCAGGGTGGGGTAGGGCGCAAAGCGGGCCTCTTCGCCCACGGTGAGCTGTGCCGGCCCGAAGACTTGCTCCTTGTCGGCGGGCGCGCCCTGCGTCTCGACCTGATACCACGTCGGCGCGCCGCCGCGGGCGTGGCCGACCAGCACGCGCGCCGGGGCCTCGGCGGGCACGGTCAACGCGATCGCCGGCTGGCCGTCGAGGCGCGTCCAGACGAAGTCGCCGGTGCGCTTGTCATCGACGCGCACGTCGAGGGTGAGGCCCTCGCTTTCGCAGGCGCCGGGCACCGCGATGGCCAGCAGCGTGCCGCGCAGCAGCGCGGGCAGCGGTGGCGCGAGCGCCGGACCGACCTTCAGCGGCTTGCGCTTGAAAGGGCACGGCGGGGTGTCGGCCTCGACTTGCAGCGTGAAACGCACCTCGGCGCTCAGCCCGGCGGCGTCGAGCACGCGCAGCACCGCCTCGTGCTTGCCGCGCCGCAGCGCGCTGAGCGGCTTGCCGGGCACGAGCTGCTGTGAGACGCGCTCGGTGTCAGGGCCGCGCAGCGCGTGGAACATGCCCTCGCCCGCGGCGCGCAGCCGGGGGTGGAAGTCCAGCTCGGTCATCGCTTTTTCGCGATACGAGACGCGCTCGTACCGGACGTGATGCCAGCGCTTGCCGTCGATGCGCAGCTCGATCTCGTACGGGGTCAGCGCGCGGTCGCCGCCGTCGATCAGGTCGATCGCCTCGACAAAGAGCTGTACGTCGCCCGAGAGGCGGATGGGCCGCGGCAACCGGCCCTCACCAAACGCAAAGTAGGACTCGTCCAGCGAACCGTCGACATGGGCCCCGGGCGTCAGCGGCACCGCCAGCAAGCGCTTGAGGGCCGGCGGGCGTGTATCGGGCAGCTTCAGGCCATTGGTGAGCGGGTTGACCGGCTGGCCGCCGCGCCGCACCTCGAAGTGCAGGTGCACGAGGTCGGTGCCGGCGGTGCCGACCAGCCCCAGCGGCTCGCCGGCCTTGACCGCGATGCGTGGCGAGAGGCGCTGGTCGAAGGGGTAGTCTCCCGCGCGCTTCTCGGCGGCGCGCACCGCGGGCAGCAGGCGCGGGGCAAAGGCCGACAGGTGGCCGTAGACCGTGTGGCGGCCGTCGGGGTGGGCGATATAGATCGCTCGCCCATAGCCCACATGGTCGCGGCGGATGCGATAGATTTCGCCATCGGCGGCGGCCAGCACCGGCACCGACTCGTCGTCGTCGGTGGTCAGGTCCATGCCGGCGTGGTGGTGCCCGATGCGATAGGTGCCAAACGTGCCGCTGACCTGGGGCGCCCGCCCCAACGGATAGACCAGCGGCGGCGCGGCGCCCGCGAAGCCCGGCGCGCAGAGCGCGGCGGCGAGGGCGATCAGCGCACGATGGTGAAATCCTTGTATTCGCCCGACGCGGGCAGCCACTCGGGATCCACCAGGCTCACCTCGGCCGCCGCCGGCCCGCGATTGCACCACGCCATCAACCTTTCGAGGGCGGGCCGCGATCCCTCGGCGAGCACCTCGACCGAGCCGTCGGGCCGGTTGGCGACCCACCCCACCACGCCGAGCTTGCGCGCCTCTTCGCGGCAGCTCGCCCGATACCATACGCCGGTCACCTTGCCGCGTACCCGCAACAATAGACGTTCCATCGATTCAGCTCCCCGAGCGGGACTCCTGGATGAGCCCGTACTCCTTCTCGTACAGGCGCAGGTGATCGAGCACGACGCTGAGGTTGTGCTGGTTGGTCTCATCGGCGCGCACGCGGTCGAGGTCGTCCATCTGGCGCGCCAGATCAAAGAGGCTATCGCAGAGCGCAGCGAGCCGGTCGAGCTCGCGCGAGCCGCGATCCTGCCCGGCAAAATGCTCGCGATACCGCGCAAAGACCGCGTTGGCCGCCTCGCCAAAAGCGTCGACCAGCGCCGAGAGCGAGGCTTGCTGCCGGGCTTCGCGCACCGCGCCCAGCTCCTGGCGGTACAGACCCACGCGCTCGGCGACGATCTGGGCGTTCTTCTCGTTGCTCTCGGCGTACAGGCCCTGCGCTTCGAGCGCGCGCATGCGGTCGCCGAGCTGTTCGAGCTGCCCGATGATGCGTTCGAGCAGCGCCGGCCGCCTTGAGAGGCGCGACTGGCCGGCGAAGTGGTCGCGGTACAGCTGGAACTGGTCGTTGGCCAGCGCGGCGAGCGTATCGGCCTGCTCCTGCAGCGTGCCCGCCTCGCGCGCGGTGGCGATCGCGGTTCGCTCGCCCCGGTACAGCTCCAGGTTCTGGCGCACGGTGGCCAGGGTGGTCGTCACGATCTCGTCGTCCACGCGGGGCTGCATCTCGATCAGGCTGCGCTCGATGCGGGCCAGATCGTCGATCATCTCGCCGAGCAGCGCCAGATCGCGGGTGCCGCGGGCGCGGCCGGCGAAGTGGCGGCGGTAGCGGTGCGCCGTCAACTGCGCCCATTGCGAGGCGTCGTGCGCGGCGTGCAGCTCGGGCCCGCCGGCCTGCAGCGCGCGGATCGCCTCGGCCTCGCGCCGGTAAAGCGCGCGGTTGGCATCGACGGTCGATTGCAGCTCGGGACGCTCGTCCTTGGGCAGCGCGGCCAGTTCGGCGGCCAGCGCGTCGAGCTGCACCAGCATCTCGTCGAGCAGCGCCGCGTCGCGCGAAATGCGCGGCTGGCCAGCAAAATACGTGTCGTACCGTTGATGGATGGTCTGGACGCGATTGCGGAGGGCGTCAGCGGTCGGGCGATTCATGGCGGGCAGTATACGGTGCACCGCGCGACGGGGCGAGGGAGATGCGCGTTCGGCTCGACCAGGAAAG